>SKIU01000054.1 GCA_007116275.1 candidate division SR1 bacterium
AGTTTTTGGAGGACGATTTGGTGAAATGCATCGTCTTTTATATATTCAGATTTTATTCCTCCGATGCAAGTCAAAACTTCTTTTCGTTTTCCTGTTTCTTCATCTTGTTCTACATCTACTAGTGGCATAGATATCTTGTCTACTTGTATTGCTTCTTCTCCTTGTTGTATTTTGGCAGCACAGACAAAACAAGCGCCAGAGCAACATGATACTGGTATTTCAATATTATGTTTTTCTGCCATTTGGTAAAAACTCATGTTGTCGTATCATGGAAAACGAGCTATTTCTTTGCCTTCTAGGTTTTGGAGTATGACTTCAACCGACATAATTATTTCCTATAAAATAAAGCTATTAGCTATTAGCTTTTGACCTCTAGCCTATTTTTTTTGTTATGTTATTTTATCTCAGTTTTGTTTCTAATGATTTTTTTGCTTCTTCAAATTGGTTATCTATCCTATCTTCGAGATATAACTCTCTATCAAATTCGACTACAATATCAGGCATGACTCCTTCCATGTCTATGCTGGTTCCACTTGGTCCGTATCGTCTTCCGATGGTGTATTTGAGTGAGTCTTTATCACTAAACTCATATAATGTTTGTATGGATCATTTTCCAAATGTTTGTGTTCCGATCAGTGTTGCACCTATTTGTTCTTGCAGTGCAAGTGCTATAATCTCTCCAGCAGATGCTGTTAAACCATCAATAAGTATGACAACTGGTATGTCGCTAAATTCGTTATATCCTAATGATACAAATATTTCTTCAGGATATCATGTATATTTTGCTGTTGTGATTAGTTCGCCTTCAGGAACGAAATGTGATGCAATTTCTACTGCTATAGGGAGTATTCATCATCCGTTTCACCTTAAGTCCAATATAACACCTTGTATGTTTTGTTCTTGGAGTATGATAATTTCTCTTTTGAGGAGGTTCTCTGTTTCTTCTCCTATCATAGATATAGTAATAATACCAATATTTTCTCAGTTTATAGTCTCTATCTCGCTTGTTACTGATGGTATATTTATAGTATCTCTTATGACGTCTATTTCGAGTATTTCTTTGCTGTTATCATCGAAGTTTACTCTTTCTATGGTGAGCGATACAGTAGATCATTTGGGTCAACGAATGCGTTCGACTGCTTCATTGATGGTTTCGTCTTTGGTGCTCTCTCCATCCACTGCAATGACGCGATCTAGTGGACGCATTCCTGCATTAAATGCTGGAGATTCTTTGAGAACTTCCTCAATAAGTACATAATAATCTTTTTTGGCAACAACAGCTCCTATTCATTCCAAATCGGTATTTCATTTCAGATTTTCTTGGAATCATTCGTATTCTATATGATCAAGGTAGACAGTATAAGGATCGTCGATTGAGTTTACTAATCATTTGACTGCTTCTTGTATCATATGTTTTTCATCTATTTTATCCTGGTAGTAATAATTGGTTTCTAGTACTCTAAATACTTCTTCGAAACGGCTATATCTATCTTTGGTAAGTGTGAGGTTCTTGTTGCGTATAGAGTCACTGATATTTTTGATAATATCTTGTACATCTACTGATGTAGATGCCAATAAGTTACTATTGTGTTGTGTGGTAAAAAATGAGAATACGTTGAATGACAGTGCTCACACAACTATTCCTGCTATAAATAAGATAATGACTGATCCTTTTTTCATTTATTGTCAGGTAACATTGGTAAAAATATCGACAATTTGGTTGTTTTTTACAAAAGCAACATCTAATCTTGGGTCTTTATCGATATGGTTTGTCATTATATACTGTTGGATAGTTTTTTCAAGGTAATAGAGTTTTTTGTTGGTAATAAATGATTGTAGGTCATCAATATTATTTATAACTTTTACTTCGATGAATGCGATACAGTCTCATTTGCTCGCAATGACATCTATCTCTCCACCGCGGATAGTATAGTTTTTATCTAGAATAGTGTATCACTGATTGCGATAGTGTTCGGTGACTATTTTTTCGCCTGCATAGCCGACTTGTTTTTTATAATTCATTATTACTTAATGAAAATAAATACAATGCCTTCGGCGAGTTACTTTTGGCATCGCCCCAAAAGTAACCAAAAGGTCTAGCACTTTGCAGCCTTTTGTAAGAGAGAGGTTCTCAGTTAGACTACGAACATCCCTCCCTCCCAGAGGGACCCGGTCGGTATGTGGTGTAGTTTATTATTATCATGTTGGTTTTTGTTGGAATCAGTCAGTGCAAAGTACCTTGTTTATTTATTATAGAGTTCTTCTACTTTGTCTCGATTGATAATATTTCGTCGGTTTTGGATGTAGTCTGGTCTGCGGTTTTGATATTTGAGGTAGTAGGCATGTTCTCGTACATCTAGTCCGAGTATTGCTTTTTGGTGGTTCATGAGTGGATTGTTTTGGTTGGCTGTGTTGACGATTTTTAGTTCGTCGTGTTCTTTGATGATCCATGTTCGACCACTTCAGAAGTTTGTTGCTGCGCTTTGTGCAAATGTTTCTTTGCATTTTTCTATTGATCAGAAATTTTCTTCTATAATTTTGGTCATATTTTCTGATGGTTCTTTTCCTCCAGGAATCATACTCTCTCGAAATAAGCTATGATTTCGATGTCATCATCCGTTATTTTGTACAGCTGTTTTTATTTCTTTTGGTAATAGTGCCAAAGACTGAAGCAATTCTTCTAGTGGTTTTTCTTCTCGTTCGGTGTCTTTGATGGCTGCATTGAGTTTATCGACGTATCATTGATGGTGTTTGCTATGATGGATTTCCATGGTTTGTCCATCAATATATGGTTCAAGTGCGTCATATGCATATGAAAGATCTGGTAGTGTAAACATATAGTATCTATATTAGTTATAAAACTTTTACCTGCCTACCCGCAGGTAGGGCTGTTGGCTTTTTGGACGGCCGTCAGCTTGTTTCTTTTATAAAAATGCTGTGAGGGAATGCAAGGAGAATCATTTTTGTTTAGATTTTGTGATAATTTTGTTTTTTGTTGGTATAATAATTTGTTATTTGCCTCTGGCTGGTTACTTTTTTCATTGCCTATTTCACAAGGGAGTCTCTTTCTTCTTTTTACTTTTTTGTCATTGCCACCATCCCGCAAGGGGACTAGTTCACTTCGCCTGCCAGAGGCAGACAAGTTCACGTCGAAAGTAACAAAAAAAGTCTAGCGAAAACAAACCGCGAGTGTTTTCGCAAATTTGAAGTCAATTCGGTCTTTCCAGCGCTTTGCGTATTGTTTGTTTATGCTGGACTGCTTAGTTTTTTTAAGATTCAGACAGCGTAAAGTCTGTTTTTATTTATAGTAATTGATGTTTTCGAGGAGTTCGGGGAGGGCTGGTTGGTTGAAGTGTTTTCTGTTTTGGAAAGTAAGGAGCGTGGATTTTGGTAATAATGCTGCGAGTTTTTCTGAATGACTATAGGGTACTACTGGATCATCTGTTGAATGATAGAGAAAAATTTGGTCTACTTGGTCTTGGATATGAGGAATTTTTGCTTTGTCTGATAGGAAATCTCCTATTCATTCGTCGATAAGTCACTCACTTTCGAAATATGTACATACGAGATGAAGTTGTGATATTTTTTTGGGGAAATTATTCTCGCTGAGTCGTTTAATCAAGAAAGATCATCCCAATGAATGTCCAATGAGTATCAATTCTTCATCATTGAGATAGTCGAAGTGTCTTTCAAATCGAATTTTCCATCATAGATAATCTGCGTTTTGTTTACATGGCATGGTCGGTATCATCGTCTGATATTCTTCACTGAGTGCTCGTCCTATTCGATCTCTTCGGCTTTTTTTGTTTTGGAAAGGGTCAAAGGATCTATTTTTGAGATAGTTGTGATAGTCCCCAGGCTTGTCAAATGCTTCTCCTCATCTGATGAAAATGATTTGTTTCATAGTGTTTAGGATCTGTATGATAAATTGTCTTTAATCTATATTTTTTGGATGACAAATCAATATTTTGTTATTGACTTTATGTGATTTTTCTTTATAGTTTTAAGAATAATTTACTTTATTATGTGCTTAATGAATAAGAAGGGTTATAAAGTAGATGAAATTATTTCTGCTAGTGATATTTGATCTGGGAATAGATATCCTCTTTTAAAGTCAGGTTCTCTTCCTACATATAGAACTTGAACTATTTGATTTTTGATGACTATTTTTCTCCATCAACAAGAATCCACAATTAGACATATTTTAGAAGACATTAAGAATTTATCTGAAGAATGATCCGTTAGAGAGAAATCATATAAAATAGGATCTTATAAAGAAGAAATTATTTTTCCCGATCAGCTTGAACGGTTTGACAAAGAAGTATATGACTATTTTGCTTCTCTAACTGGTTATACAGTCGAATTAAATCTCGCAAAATCTTATACAGCTTGAGGACCATATCCAGTATGGATAAAAATTTCTCGATAAGGTTGTTTTTTCTTTCTATTCTTTTATAGTGTTGTTCTGTGGTCTATTGGGTTATTATAATACTCTATAGATAAGATCCTTCGACTACGACTATCGTCTTCGCTCAGGATGA
>SKIU01000032.1 GCA_007116275.1 candidate division SR1 bacterium
CATCACCCCAGCATATAATTACCTACAATTACCCAATCTATATCATACTATACTAAGAAATCCCCAACAATGTCAGGGACTTCCTTATACTATTTTAATAGTAAATAACAAGATTATTTCTCTATGAGTTCATATACTCCTTTCTCTACTCTTCTAAACATATCTTTATACTTTTGTAGATTTAGCATAACAGTATTTGGACTAACCATTTTTTCTTTTAACATCTCTTTACATAGTTCTTTCACATTCATAGGTCTATTATTTCTCTCAAATATTCTCACAAGAATATCTTTTACCATTCCACCTTCATATCACCATTCTCTTAGTCCGTAGATACCAAGTCCAAGATTCACAAAGATATCATTATTTTTCACTAATTCATTGTGTACAGTATTGAGTTTGATGTTCTTTTTAGGAAACCATTCCATAATCTTCGCTGGAAGCTCTTGATAGTGGATAGGTTTGTTGATTCTTCTCATTGTATACAAAATCTTCAATTTTATAGTTTTTGGATTGACATCAGGAAATGATGGTAATCCGATCTTTCCATCAAAAACACAGATATTTCTTACCGATTCAAAGAAATTTATATAAAATAAGTCATTTTGGAGATAGTGTACATCAAAAAACTCTTTTGTGTACAATTCTTTTGTATGACCGATAAATTCGTATAAGTCTTGACTTGCTTTTCTTTTTTCAAAGTGATCAAGCATAAATGTAGCCATCTTGGTCAATAAGTCTTCATACAATGGCTCAAGGTAGAAACTCTTATCAATAAGTTTATTTCTCTTAAGATATGTAACATCAAAATCAGAAACTAAGATAAGTTTCAATTCTTGTTTATTAAATTTAAACATACCTTTATTGATCAACTTAGCAATCAATTTCTCTTCACGTAGCACACCTGCTTGTGAATCAAGAATCTTCTTAGCTTCATCCAAGACCTTCATGTACGTATCATTCCCCACAATAAGTCTTCTAAATCTCATCAAGGCCTGCATTTCTATTTGCCTAATTCTTTCTCTTGTAAGATTGTACTCTTTTCCAATTCTCTGTAATGGCGTTTCTTTGTTGCCATCAAGACCAAACTTTCTAATAAGAACAAGTCTTTCTTTCGGTTTACAATAGATCAATACATCTTTCAGATTGGTTTTTTCGATATCCACTTTAATTTTTTTGTCATCCATTTTTATATTAAAGTTCATTTGTGGGGTAATTATTATGTAAAATGTAGCAAAAGCAAGTGACTACACATACTGCACAGGAAACTACCTAAATAATAAGCATATGTAATCCCATGTCAAGCAAAAATACAACAACTATACACAAGTACACAGAAAACATCAAAATTAATAAATTATATACCTATACATTAAACTTAAAGACCATAATATCACCATCTTGCACAACATATTCTTTCCCTTCAAGCCTTACTTGTCATTTTTCTTTAGCAGCATTCCACGTTCCATGCGTTGCAAGTGCATCATACGAAACCACTTCAGCTTTGATAAATCATTTTTCAAAATCAGTATGTATTGCTCATGCTGCCTGTGGTGCTTTACTATCTATAGGGATAGTCCAGGCTCTTGATTCTTTTTCACCAGTAGTAAAATAATACATCAAACCGACAGTCTTATACGCCAAAGCAATAAGATCATCAAGTGTAGGAACATGATCCAAGTCTTTGCGAGCCAACAAATCTTGCAAATATTCTTCTCTTTCTTGAGAAGAAAACTCTATCATATCTTCTTCCAATTTCGCACATACAACACGGACAGGAGCAGCGAGTTTTTCACTATATTCATTTTCCAAAACATCTGCTTTTTCAAGATCTTCTTGTGACACATTCAATGCATATATGATAGGCTTTATACTCAAAAGATTATACGGACGCAACAAAGCTAATTCCGCCTCATCAAAATCATCACGAACAGTAGATAACCATGTTCCTTGTTCCAAATAGTCTTTCACTTTAGTAAATACAGCAACTTGTGCCAAAGCATCTTTATCTTTGGATTTAGACTTTTTTTGTGCTTGATCCAATGCTTTTTCAACTTGTTGCAAATCAGCAAAAATAAGTTCAAGATTGATAATCTCTGCATCTCTTATAGGATGCACTTCTCACTCTACATGATTAACATCACTATCAGCAAAATATCTTAACACATGGACGATCGCATCGACTTCTCTGATATGAGAGAGAAATTTATTGCCCAATCACTCCCCTTTTCCAGCACCTTTTACCAATCCAGCAATATCAACAAACTCAATCGCTGCATAGATTTTTTTCTGTGATTTTGAGATTTCCGACAATCTATCAAGTCTCTTATCTTTCACTTCAACGATACCTACATTGGGTTCTATCGTACAAAACGGAAAATTCGCAGCTTGTGCAGCATAGGACTTCGTCAACGCATTAAACAAAGTCGATTTTCCAATATTTGGCAATCATACAATCCCTACTTTCATATATCCCACACAACAATAAAAACCTCGTCATTGCGAGGAACTGGAAGCGACGCGGCAATCCAGGAACAATTTCAATATTACAATAATAAACAATACTCTTTTACCTCACAAAAACAAGTAAAAATGTATTGACTTCAGCTAGATATTAACTAACATCAGAGCTTAACAAAAAAATCAAGTAAACATGAAAAACGAAGAAAAAAAGTCCATCTCAGGATGGAAACTCCTATGGGAGTTGAAATTTTTGATCCTCATATTAGGGATATCCCTAATATGTGGACTAGTAATTCTTTTATTAAAAGAATTACTAAATCTATTGCCAAAGGCACGTATAGCAATACGTGCCTAAAATCAGATGGTATTTCCATCTGAAAAATAAATAACGCGATGGTATAACTATACTATCCGTTTTTTTTTGATTTTTTTACTGAGACAACATAAGATTATATCAAGCTACTCTCAACTTATTCTTCTGTCACATTTCTGTGTGAGGAATTCTAGAAAAAATACTCATGCTTCCGTTAAGCGGCTTTCGGTGAGTATCCAAATGTTTAAATGTTCTATATGTTCACTTAAATATTGAGTTTAATCATCCCAAAACATAGAGATGATGAGAAAAAACCATAATATCTTTATGGAGATCTTCACTCGTTAGTGATTTGAAATGAGCTTTTGCTCTCTGATTTACCTGGGTTTGAGATTCTCCCCCACCATCTGCAGTGTAGTAATACATCTGCTCTATATCATCTCCGGGCAAGCAAGAAAGAGAGTTAAACTCAGAAAAGCTATTAATATACTTTCTCAAATAAGATGGAGCCACATCAGAACCATGATCTCTTTCTCTCACTTCATCACTCAACTGCAACACAACATCTTTACCCTGAAAAGAGCCAAGAATCATATCATCAATACTTTCCTCATCAATAAGCTTATCTACATCCATATCCAATCCCACTATATTTTTAAGAAAATAATGCGCAGTAAGTCTTGTTCTTAAATAAGGAGAAGCAACAATCATAGTAGGGAACAAACTAGGATATTCAGTTATCAACTTCGCATACAGCAATGAAAGTTTTTCTCATTGCTGCTGACCATCAGCAGAAATATTAGTCGTATAATCTACTCAGACATTTTGCTGAAAATCAGCCAGTAAATCCATTGCATAGCTTTTCTTCTTTACTGGATCCTGCTCAGACATAAAATGTTTATATAAATCCAAATCGCAAACTGAATCCTTATATTCATTGTAATTACTTGGCAGATGCCTCACAACAGATATTCTCTGTAGTGGATCTACTGGTGTAACAACTTGTGATATCGGAAACTTATCTAAACCATTTTGATCCAAGACTGCATGAATATCTGATCACAATGCTCACGTATACAACTTGATATTTGGTCACAAGGATTGCATAGTCGCATTAGGAAGATGTTGTTTAAGTACAACCATTATAAACTAATTATAACATAAACAAATATACTATAACAAAAATACCAACAATAACAAGACACAAAAAATACAGTTGACTAAAAAACAAAAATAAATATAAAAAACAATAATTTACTTGGCAAAAATCAATATGATAACGTTTTCTGGATATATAGATTTTAATGGAATACTGACAACCAAAAGAATCCATAAGAAACAAGAAGCACATGGAGAAAAAACAATATGTGACCAATTAATAACATTACTAAAATATTATAGAAAAGATAAAAAAATACCGACAACTATAGAATTATATCCGGAATATACTGATGGAAATGGGAAATGGGAAAATATGAAATATAAAAATATGAGAAAAACTATCATAGATGATATAGAAATTCTTGTACAATATGCAGATGAGGAATATATAGGAAAAAAAGATGAAATTGGTCCTGATATTATCTGGTACAATACAAAAGCACCACTACGATATCTAGTATTTCTCTACCATCAGACATTTATAGACAATACGAGACAATATAACGATAAAAATACATGGCAAGGAAAACAAAAACAAGTACTTATAGATACCTTAGAACAACATAAACAATATAAAGAAAATAGTTACATAAACCATAACATA
>SKIU01000082.1 GCA_007116275.1 candidate division SR1 bacterium
CATTTTTTTGTAATATTATCGATAGCATAGATGACGGTAGCGTGATTCTTACCACCAAAGAAGTCACCTATTTTTTCCAAGGTCCAACCAAAGTGTTTTTTGGCCAACAACATAAGTATCTGTCTTGCTGTAGTTATTTCTTTTTTTCTACTATCTCATTTGAGATCTGCTACAGCGATATCGTAATAAGCAGCAACCATATCAACTAATCCGCTAAAGTTTTGGACACTATTGGTATTCTGACTATTAGCATTGTTTATAGATACTCAGCTATTTTTAGCTACCATATATCCTAGTGTTTGTAGGCAATTATTGACATCATTTTCTGTCACATCCCCTTGCAGTTGTTTTCTGGTTAATAGTATATTGATCGCTCATTCCAACTCTCTGACATTATTTTTTATATGAGAAACAATAATTCATAACAAATGGTCATCAATATATTCATCTTTGATATCTAATTTGGCATGGGCTATCGCCAGTCTTGTTTCATAATCTGGTGACTGAATATCTGCTACCAATCAGAGACCAAAACGGCTCTTGAGCCTTGGTTCGATATTTATCAGCTCTTTTGGTGGACGGTCTGATGAAAGGATAACCTGTTTTTTTTTCATATGAAAGTCATTGAATATATTGTGGAATATCTCTTGTGTTTTCTCTTTGTTAGCGAGAAATTGTATATCATCAATAAGTAAAACATCTACATCATCAAATTTCTTGATGAGGTTTTGGAGTTTGTTTTTTTTGATTCCTGATATAATTTCATCTATCAGCTTCCCTACCGGAAGATAAAGAACTACCTTAGCTGGATCTTGTGCCATAATGGCATTTCCTACCGACTGCATTAGGTGCGTTTTTCCTAGTCACACGTTTCCATATAAAAAGAGTGGATTGTATGCATTCCCTGGGTCCTCTGCTGCGGCTTTTGCTGCTGAAAAAGCAAAACGGTTATGTTCTCCAACAACAAAATTGTCAAAGGTATAACTTGAGTCAAACAATATACCAAAATACTCACTGAGTGTATCTTTCATCGCTGGTGATATATCATTTTTTTTGGTTTTAGGGGTTGCAGGAAACAGTTTTTTTACATCTGTTAGTAGGGCATGATTAGCGTTTTGAAATCAACCATACACTATCAACACAGGATCAAATTGGTTGTTATATACTGCATGTACAGCTTCCTGTAAGGGTTTATGAAAAAATTTCTTTACTTGCGTCAAAACGAATTCGTTTGGTACTCAGATTTCTACTTCTTTTTCTTCGTCATCTAAGCCAATCACTCATACTTTGGACAAAAATGACATAATCTTTTTGTGATCTACTGACTGCCCCATATGTTGCAAAATCTGCACCCACAAATCATGCAACAATGCTTTTGTTTGTTCATCGTACTGATCTATTTTTTCGATAAGCATAGAGACAAGAAAGATAAATAAGTATAGTGTCTGTTGTATTATTTTTTACGATATCTCCTATACATGGATATAGTATAATACACCATCACACCTATAATAATAATTACTATCGTTAGTTGTCATACCACCGATAGAATAAACTGTAGATATATTCGCTGTATTGATGGAAGAATAATATCGTGTAGTTGCTCCATGTATCCATGAGCACATTATAAAAGTAACAATGATACTAATATTATCAATCCAAAAATCCATGACAAATATGATGATTGGTGGTAACCAATTGTTTTCATCTGATTGAGATCATCTCGTGATCTTATGTCGGCATTGGCAATACCATTTCCTATACGAACAGTTTTTAGTCCTGGAATATGTTGTTTGCTATTATTTATTGTGCTTTCTTTATCTGATATAAGTATATACTTTGCTTGTGGATTGTAGCTATAATAATCAGATAAAGAAATATCTCCTGTCTGGTATGAGATAACATCTGCAGATGGTCCGGCGCTCAAACTGGTAGCATAACTTGCTATATGGTCACGATCGTGCGTTGGAGGGAGAATATAATCAGGATAATATCCGAGACGGATCATCCCGATAGCAACATCGTCGTCAAAATCCTCAACAGTTTCATAGACATATTGCAATGCTGCCTGCTTTCTCGAGCGAGACAATCATATAGTATCTGATACATCTTGCGTATCCATACTCTCATGCATATCTATAACAAACACAACCATGGGGCTATTTACTTGATTTTTTTGGACTATAGCAAACATCACAAACATTATGCCAATGATTCCCAGAATTATTTTTATGAAAAATACGTGTTTATATCTGGATGATAGCATAGATTACTAAAGCGATAAATCAGTGGCTATACGATGGTGTTGTTTTTCTACAAAAGATTGATCAATATTTGGTATTTTATCAAACATATTTTGCACATATCACTGGATGTAGAGTTTCTTGCTTTCTTGTGACGAGAGTCATTTTGCCTGCATATAGAAAAGCTCCGTATCATCTATTGCATGCACTCTTGCACCATGAGAGGCTTTTACATCATTAGAGTGGATGTCTAGCTTTGGTACTGCTCTCACACGAGCTGAAGGATGTAATAAGATATTTTCTTGGAGTAAATATCATTCAGTTTTTACTACACCAACTGGCATACTAATACCTCATTGCACATCTATCACTGCTCATTGTCCAGCTAAAGATAAAAGTGTCATATCGATATGCACACGATCATGGTTCGTTTGTCCGTCAACATACAGTGTCGCTGGTTTATCTTGTGTAGCATAACTTATACATACTATTGTCATGGAAACATCAGGAACATCACTACTTACGACTACTTCGGTTTTACCGTTTTGCAACAACAAACACAAAAAATATTCTCACTGCTGCGTCATATGTATATGATATGACTGATTACCAGTAAGTTCTTTGACAATAGTATTATTTTCTTTGTCTAAGTGTATAGTATCCATGATCATAATAACAAAATAAGTTTATTCTCCTGTTCATAGCATAGCCTCTTGTTCTAAGCGGGCTTCACGTTGTTTGAGACGCTCTATGAGCAATAGTCTTTGTTCTTCAGGAGTTAATTCTCCTGATGTAATAGTCCCTGTTTGTGCTGCCGTATCTGAATCCAGAAACCCAAAATCATCACTGCCACTAATACTAGCCGATACATCTTGTTGACTAAAGTCACCAAAAAAATCCATAAAGTCTTGTTCTACACCTATACCTGTAGATGATCATGTAGATTTGTTGTTTTCTTCCTCCTCCTGCAATAGATCTTCAATACTTGTAGACTTTTTTTTCTTTTCCGGAACGAACAACCTCACCAATGAAGATGGATTTTGTATTGAGACATCATCTATGTTTCTCGTGTTTAGATAATCAGCATATGCTGAGACATTGAAACGGTATTGGATTATACCTACGACCACTAAAATCAAAATACATGCTAATATAAGCCGTAAAAAATATTTTATACCGTGATAGACGTATTGCATAAAGTATATAGAAAATAAACTATACTATGATATAATCAATCGGTAGCTATAATGCAAGAATAAATTGCACTTAGGACCAAAAAAACTATAATGGGGCTAGATTTTTTAGCTTCTTTATCATTAGTAGATGAAAAAATATCTTATTATCCTCGTGCTTCTAGCAGGATCAGTCCTCTTTTCACCAACAACTTCAGCACAGTCACAGAACTGTCAAACTGTTAATTTTCCTGATGGATCTGTTTGTGTATGGATACAAAAAATATCATCTGGAGAATACCGTGTGAGAAGTACTGTTTCTAGTAATCAATCAACTGTATCACTCAGATGTGATATAGAATATGGACAGTGAAATAGACAGTATGTATGATCTTGTGATGATAGATTTTATTATGCCAGCAATAGCACAGAACAGGTTAGTATCGATATATGGCTCAATGATAATCAATCCAAAAGAATAACTCGTAACTATAACTTCCGAAATGGTAGCTGGTCTTCATCATGGAATAATGACTATAATAATGATTGTTACTACTACAATAACTGTAATTATTACAATGATGTTTATGATTTGAATGTGAGTGCGAGTAGTATCTATCCATCAGTGAATCAATATGTCGATGTGGATATTATGGCACTACGTTCAGTAGGAAGTATAGACTATGATTATAATGAAAGAGTGTATTTCTCTGTCGAATATAGGTCAAGTAGTAGTAGTTCTTGGCAAACCGCTTCATCTTCTCGTTATAGACTCAATAGAACAAGCTATCTCTTTAGATCGTCAGATAATGGATCAGTATCATTGGACAATCTTATCCAGTTTAGAAATAACGGACAATATAGGCTCGTAGTGAGAGATAATAACAACAATATCAATAGATATGTACACTTTACTGTATGAGGAAGTTCGTGGAATAACAATAATAATACATTGCAAACATTCTCTTTATCAGCATCGGATCAAAATACTAACACCTACCAACCTATCGATGTAACGATTAGGGCTCGTGACCGAAACAACAACACTATTACTAACTACACTGAAAGAGTACATTTCTCTGTCGAATATAGATCTAGTA
>SKIU01000060.1 GCA_007116275.1 candidate division SR1 bacterium
ATGGTGTTGACTAGAGATAAGTATGGTATCAATTCATATGGCTTTGGTGCCATCATATGATACAGTAACTTGAGTTTTCCCATCAGGAAGAAGTTGTGGCAGTATAGCATCTCTTCTGACTATATGTAGTCTTTGTGCAAGCTGATGTGCGATAGTGATAGGCAACGGAAGATAGGTGTGTGTCTCGTTGGTTGCATAACCGTACATGAGTCACTGATCACCAGCTCATCATGTATCCACTCATTGTGCTATATCAGGAGACTGAGTATGTAAGAGTACTTGAACAGCAACATCATTACCGTTATAATACGCGATATTACTGTCATATCCGATGGACTTGATAACATTTCTAGCGACATTTTCATAATCTACTTGTGCAGTAGTTCTGGTCTCTCCAGCGATAATAAGTTGGTCATGTGCAGCCATACATTCACAGGCAACTCTTGCATGAGGATCTTGTGTCAGGATTGCGTCCAAAATAGCGTCACTGATTTGATCACAGAGTTTATCAGGATGTCATGCGGTAACAGATTCACTCGTAATAAGGTGTGTCATAACAAATAGTAAATATAAAAGATGGTAGTATTATGTAGATTTTTTCTTATTAAAAAAAACCTCTCTTGTTGTAGAGAAGATAGAAGTTACTGTCATGAAAGACTAGCATATCGGACTATCTTCCCCGTTTTTTTATTGGTCGGGGTAGGATGGAGCACCTTTCCATACGGACGGTTGCTGGGATGGTCAACGAGCCTAATCTCTTACATCCACTCTTGATAGAAATCGATACAATATATCGATTGGTCCTGTGTATATCGTTTTAGATTGTGATTACAAGAGTAAAGGTTTATAGAAGAAATAAAGATTGTGATCTAAATATATGACATATTATATATGCAAAATAAAATTGTCAATAAAAATACCATAATAGCTATTTTTGGTTGTTTTTGAGTGGATATTAGCCAGCAAGTTTGTAAATATTGATATTTTATGTATACTCAAATACTGATATATTTACTAGTTACAGAACAATGACTCTACTTCTTGCCTTTGTAGTATCACTTGCAGTTCTTCTCTTCATCGTACTGATGTATAGAGTGGTGTTTTTGTATATTATGAGGATACATAGAGCAAATCAAGCAAAGAAGCTAAGATTTTTACAAATAAAAATACCCAAAAAAGAAAGAGAAAACGCATGAGATGCAGAAAATGTCCAACAATCCATGAAACAAAATATAGAAGTTATGAACCAACTATACAAAAACTTCTATGCAATATTTAACGATAGCCGAAAATATAAGGTATTTGGTAATAATTATATCAGTATCGAAATGTTTATCGAAAAAGAGATGATTAAGTTTATTCTCGCAGTACCGGAGGATTATATAGACAATGTAGAAAAAATGATTTCATCTTTTTATATTGGTTCAGTTATTGAGAGGATTCAACAACCGAAGATACTTGAAGCCGGGAAGTTTATTACTTGAGGAGAATTTCAACTCAAAAAACATAGTGTGTATCCGATTAAGACATATGAATCATATGAGGCAGATCCGATGGACAGTCTATTGGGTGCGTACTCTAAAGTAAATGTTGATGAAAAAATTAGCTTACAAATACTTGTGTCACCTCTTGATGATTCATGGTTAAAGATATTGAGGAAGAAGACAGAAAAAGTAAAAGAATGAAAAGATAGGCCAATTATGGTTAGACTCTGATATGGGTTATGGGATATTATAACAGGAAAAAATAAGGATAAAGATGGAGAAGATGAACATATAAAACATGACTTTTCTCAAACACAATTAGGCGATTTTGATAAAAAACTTGATGATGAACTTTTTCAGGTGAAAGTGAGAGCATTAGTTACGTCACCAGAAGAATCGAGAACGAAAAAAATCCTAGATGATCTTGCAAGATCATTTAACCAATATAATTATGCAGGGCTCAATTCTTTTAAGTTTAATATGATCCCCCCTAAGGGTATAAGGCAGTTTATGCAAGAGTTTGTTGATAGATTGTTCTTTACCAATCATAGTATTATATATAGTATGCGACACTATAAAGATAAACTTATTCTCAATATTAAAGAATTATCATCTATTATTCATTTTCCAACATTCAAGTTTAACAAAAATCCACGTATTGCACGACAAAAATATAAGATCGTGCCAGCACCAGACAATATGCCGTTAGAATGATTACATATCGGATACAATAACTATGGTTGAGTGAAGAAGAAGGTAAACTTAGAGTTTAAGGATAGATTTAGACATGTATATGTTGTGGGGCAAACAGGTACAGGTAAAACAACTTTGTTATACCAGATGGCGATAGATGATATCAAAAACGGTAATGGTCTATGTTATATAGATCCCCATGGAGATGTTGCCGAACAATTACTCCAACATATCCCTAAAGAAAGAATAGACGATCTCATCTACTTTGATCTATCCAATACCGAATATCCGATAGCTTTCAACCCACTACATGCTGAAAGTGATGATGAAATGGATGTCGTAACAAATGATTTGGTAGAAATGTTTATTAGTATGTACGGACATGAGATATTTGGTCCACGTATTCAAGATTACTTCCGTAATGCATGTTTTCTGCTTATGGAACAACCAGAGGGGTGAACACTTCTTGATATTATGAGACTATTTACGGATCCTGCTTTTGCAGAAACCAAGATTAGAAACTTAAAGAATCCTGTAATCGCATCACGATGGAATAAGACATACAAATCTATGGGAGATAGAGAGAAAGCAGAAATTATCCCATTTATTCAAGCAAAATTTGCACCATTTACGACATGAGTATATGTGAGAAATATAATAGGACAACTAGAATCATCGTTCAATTTTTATGATGCAATGAACCAAAATAAGATCATCATTTGTAATCTATCTAAATGATTAGCAGGTGAAATAAATTCACAGTTGATCGGTCGTATGGTAGCAATGCAGATTAAAATAGGAGCACTCAAAAGAGCTGCGATCCCAGAAAAAGATAGACAACCATTTTTTCTCTATGTGGATGAGTTCCAAAACTATGTGTCCAAATCATTTGAAAGTATCTTGTCTGAAGCCAGAAAGTATAGATTATGACTAGCCGTAGCACACCAATATATCGATCAGCTGAAGGATTCAGGGCTAGGCTGAGATGTTGATCTATCTAAGACAATATTTGGTAATGTGGGTACTATTTTTGCTCTGAAAGTCGGTGCACCCGATGCTGAGTTTCTGGAAAATGAATTCTCACCAGAGTTTAGTAAACAAGATCTTGTTTCGATGGACAAATATATGGGTATTATGAAGATGTCGATCGATTCACAACAATCCAAACCATTTACTTTCAAACCCCTCAATCCATACGAGATACCAGTAACCAATACACCGGAAAAACTTGCTATTATAAAACAAATATCAGCGCTCAAACGATGAGTAAAAAGAGAACTCGTTGATAAAGAAATATACTATAGGATTGGGGTATAGTCTACTATAATAGTGTCTTTTGTAATTGCTCTTGATTACATATATTTTTTTGTTTTCGCAAAGGGATATATATATTTGCTCGTTCAAGATTATCAGAACAAAATTCAACAATCGAAGATCCTAAATCAACAATAGTACAGTGTAACTTATTAGCTACGATATTAAATTTGATATTATGTATATCAATGTCTCTATTGAGATATATTTTATTTTTCATAAGAAATGCATGGAGGTGCTTTTGTATATCTTGTTTAACGAAACAATCGATAGAGAACAAAAACATCATATCTGTGTCGATATAGTCTGGTTCAGTCACCCAATAGCTTTCTTTTGTGCTGACGTCTGAAGCTTTATATATCTTATTTGGATCTAAGTCTATTATAGAAAATGATATATCTGTATATTGATTGCCATTGTGTGCAATAGGTTTTGTTAATCGCAATGTAGGTATTGTTAGCTGGCTACAGACATTATGTATATGATGATATAATGTAAGCATCTCTCAAGAAATATGTTTGTTATATCTTTTGTAAAAATGTATAACTCCAGGATCTCCAAGTTTTTCGTATCCATATGCTATACTATCACAAAAATTATCTCCAGTGGAGTGTTCTTGATAGACAGGATTTATTGGTAAAGTATTTATAATGTCGTCCTATAGGATAAATATATTAAAAAATATTATAAAGAAAAAATACAATAAGTCAATACAAGAGACATACAGAAGTTATATGAATTAGGATTTTTTCTGACTGGACTTTCTCTTAGCCGACTGACGTTTATAGGTCTTCGTTTTTTTTCTATCATATCAGGGAGTTCTCTTTTTAGGAGAACTTTGTTTGTAGAGGGTACAGAGATTGTGGCATAGTTCAGTCACCATATAGAGTTGGTGTGTTCCGACAATATCAAGGAGTGATTGTCATACTTTGATATTTTTGAAATGAATCGCTATATCGATACCATAGGTCTTATTCCCTGACCATTCTTTGATATAATCAGCATATAAGAAATCAAAATGGA
>SKIU01000100.1 GCA_007116275.1 candidate division SR1 bacterium
CATAGCAATGATCAAAAACACGCCCTGCGTTCTGCATGGGGGTCGTTTGTGGGTTTTGTTTTGTGAGTGGGGATTAAATTGATTGTGTGTGGTGTTATTTTGTGGTATGCAATAAGGGCGATTATACATATGTAAATATACTATTATCCTTATATAACAAAAAAACTATCAAATATTTGCATAAATAACAAATAGTATATATAATAGTGGTGTTGTTTACTCTGCTATTGTACTATGATTGACAATACACGCATACCAAAACATACAAAGACACTTATTATACTGTCTGTTGTAAATCTTTTTTTGCCCATAGTCTGATTTGCCACTATTGTTATGACCATTATACTATGGAGTTGAAATCCTGTGCTGTTGACTATAGGTGGAATATTATTTTTGCTTGGAACGATACCTTTTGCAATCCTATCTTTTTTTGGGAAGACACATAGTAAAATATTAGATTGTCTAATAACCATACATTATATAGAAAAAAAAGATGTTAACCTATTAAAACTTTTTCGACATGCGAATAAGTTGAGAATGATTTTTATAAAAAATGAACTTGGACGACATCAAGATAAGTTCCAAACAGCTCGGAAGTGAATCAAAGATTATAACACTATGGGTAAAACACAACATTTTAAGTCTTTTATCGAGACCTATGTGTTGATGCATTTTACTTTACACCATTACAACAAACCTGACTTAAACACCGCAATCGCTGATGATTATGTCCTTGCTACTAGGGAAGATGCTATGAGCACTTTAAATAGTATACAACCAGTACTATTGGAAATAATCTGTTCTCGTGCAAAAAAAGGTGTAGAAATGATATATGTTCTTATGGCTTTCATTATTAGTATCTTTGTTGTGTCTGCTGTATGATCAGCAGGATGATCTAATCTATTTTGGTTACTACCGGTCATTATACTGTTTGTATGAATAGTGCAACAATCAATATTTGGAACTAAGATGGATACATATGAAAAGTATCTCACATGTCTTATGCTCATGAAGCAAGATAATGCAATATCTTACATGAAAACGCATAGTATCTATCAGCCACCAAAAACAAGATACCTGATTGGTTTGATTTTATTGATTCTTGCTATAGTAACTATGGTTCTATCTAATGGGCAACCGTGGATGATGGATTATTATATAGCGCCTATTCTGTTTTTTGGAGCATTTTTACGAACCATGGCCCAACTCTTTGCCACATCACAAAAGACAGCTATTGCAACATTGGATGCATCGCAATCTAGTGATGATAGTAGCAAAGGTGTTATAAGTAGTGCACAACAATGACCCTTGTCTTATCATAGTATGCACGCCAATACATTTGATGAGCAAAGAGAGAAAATTATTAAAGATCTAAAAACATCTAGAATAATAGCAATAATTGCAGCAATCCCTATCCCACCTATCAGCATTTTTTTGAATATTGCATGAATTGTAGGCAATATTAGAGATCGTAATCAGGCAGACACTAAAGAGCTACGAAAAAGTATCAATACAAATACGATGATCGTACTCTATATCATTGGTTGTATTCCAATTATAGGAAGTATATCCAATATTATTAATGCGTTTAATATTGGCTGATATATACAAAAAGCACGTAATCTTTCAGCAGCAGCAAAAACAACATAACTATTTTAATCAATACTATTCCAAATATAGTCAAACAATGTTTTGTGTGCATCATAGTATATAGGATGTTTCATTTCTAGAATTGATGGCTTTGGATCTCCAAATGACATCTGCAGGAGTGTTCATTCAAAAAGTGTGATTTCTGCTGATAGTTCATATCATTGAGGAAGTATCTTCCATTTAATATGTGGATTTATTTTTTCGGCTTTCTTTTTGTAGTCGATTGCATTGGGTGAATATGTCATAATTCTTTGAGCACCTTGTATATCTGGATGTGATAGATGTTTGAGTAGTTCATCGACATTAAAGAATATATGTTTGAGCAAATCATCTAAACTAAATATAGAATATGAATACTCTGCATTTGCTATCTGTTCAAAAAACATATCCAATGACTCACGTCATTCATAATACTCTACAGTCGGCACTGTACCGACAAATGATTGCATAGACTTAAACTCGGGGATTATATTTTCTACATCGTGTATCTGATCGAGTATCTTTTGTTGTTGTGCTTGGAGCATATGAATAATCTTATTTGGATCTACTGCACTAAATAAGGTGGTTTTTTGTTTTTTGGTAGTATGTATAAATCATTTTTTCACTAGTCTTGGAATAATATCATACAGTGATGTCCTAGGTATATTGGTAATCCTAGCAAGTGTAGTAGCTGTGACAGCACCAAACTGTAGACAAGTCAGATATATACTAGACTCTTTTTTGTCTAATCCGAGATTTTCTAGGGTTCTTTGTATATTTTGCATAAGCTTATATATGTGATAAATATAGTTCATATTATAGTTATATATTATTTATTCAAGACATTCTGTCGAACATAGTCGACTTATGTAGTCATTTTACCATTGACTTGTTTTACTTTTAATTTATAGTTTTATTGTTTTATCATCTAACTCGATATAGTTATGATCATCACAAACCAACAACTAAAGAAGATTTATTAAACTAAGTACCTTTTAAAATCAAACTAAGACTACTATCTTTTATTTAACAACCCTACTTTACCATGAGACTATCTAGAAATTTATGAGTTATTATCCTTATTTGTCTACTACTATGATGAATATTGTTAGTACAAACAAACCCTTTTAATAACAACACCCCAGATCAAGAGCAAAGCTGACACTTTCCAGGCACAATTAAAATAGGACATCTTGTAGCTTTGGATATGGCTCCCATGTTTATTGCAAAAGAAGCTTGATACTTCACTGAAGAGTGACTGGATGTAGAAACAGTATTCTTTAGCAATCCTTGAGATAATAATGCTGCTCTAGCAGTAAAAGATGTACAATTTTCGATTAATCCCTTTACACTGGCATATCTATGACAACAACAAGGAACCCCAATGCGTATAATCTCTAACGCTTGAGGTAATAGTATCATAGAAGTTATTATACAAGGGAACTATGATATCAATACAATCGAAGAATTGGCTACACATGTAAAATCAAATCCTTGAAGCAAATTAAAAATATGAACACTAAAAGGCGATACATTAGATATGATTATATATAGATCATTCTTAGAAGCATGATTAAGCTACGATGACTTTGATATGATTTGGTTTAATGATCTACTCGCCATGGTTCAATCATTCAAAAGTCAACAAATAGATATCTTATCACACATAAGACCATATACCACAGATCTTGTCCTCAACTATGATGGGATTGTGCTGACTAACAATGATATTGTTTGGGGAGATTGAACACCAAATACAACCACTATCGTCTTACAAGACTTTTTAGAAAAATACCCCGAGACCATTAAAGCTTACCTGCGTGCACAAAAAAAAGGAGCATTATTACTAGAAAGCGATCCTGAAGCTGCGGTAGATATGTTAGTAGAAGGAAGATACTACCAAGTCGATCGTGAAATACTCCTATTTGCACTTCAACAACATCAGCAGAAATCGATTCTTCTGAGGCCAAATCAAGACTGAATCATGTCCGCAATCAATGACATGATATCCCAATGATATATCCAACCTATCACACAAGAAATAATTGATACATCCTTTTTAGAACAACTTAATATCAACTAAAATGACTAGATTAAGAGCATGCCTACATAGAATATCATCTACATTGTGAATTATATTATTGTGGGCTGTTCGAGAATATAGTTCTTACTATGGGAATGGACTTGTGGGCATACTCCCTGCGCCTTCACTGATATTCCAAGAGCTTTATAAATGAAATATGCAAATTGGAATATGATCTCAGTCCTCATCAATACGACTGTCTATAGCCTACACATTATTCCGTGTGTTATGATGATTATCAATAGCTTTAGTATTATCAATTATTATATGATCTTACATCACAACTAGTTATCGGCTCAGAAAACTCATAACTCCGATTCTACAACTATTTGCTCCTATCGCACCGATTGCTTGGATATCAATAGCACTGGCTATGTTTGGAATAGGAAACTTTACAGCAATCTTTATCGTATTTATGTGAGTATTTTTTATTCTCACACTTAATACAATCAAAGCAATAGATGGAGTACCTGTGCGCCTGTTACAAATATCGAAAAATTTGGGGAACAGTGATTTCCAAACTCGATATCGTGTTATAATACCATACATTACACCATACCTTTTCATGATGGTTAGAATGAACCTTATGGCGGCATGGATGGCTGTATTAGCTGCTGAAATGACTTGACTAAGAGATGGACTATGAGCTATCATTATGATCGGAAGAAACTTATTTAATTATAATCTCATAGTATTTTGAATGATACTTATTGCAATATGTTGAATAATATCAGACAATCTCCTTCTCTATATCCAAAAAAAATATTTTTGGCGATAGTATTCTAATA
>SKIU01000017.1 GCA_007116275.1 candidate division SR1 bacterium
ATCAGCAGTTTATCCCCAATGATTTGGGTATGGGCGAACCCAAGATTGCCGCGTCGTCTTCGACTCCTCGCAATGACGGAGAGGGAGGTGCTGGGATAGTACATATTATCACTGGGCCAAATATGGGTGGTAAGTCTACTTTCTTGAGACAAAATGCATTGATTGTATTATTAGCACATTGTGGTTTATGGGTACCTGCTAATCGTGCGGATATCTGTCTGGTGGATGGAATCTTTGCGAGGGTCGGTAGTGGTGATGTGATTGCCAAAAATCAGTCGACCTTCATGACAGAGATGATAGAGGTGGCAAATATTTTGCATAATGCGAGTAGCAAGAGTTTTGTGATATTTGATGAGCTGGGGCGTGGGACATCGACTTATGATGGATTGGCGCTCACTCAGGCGATACTTTCGTATGTTGTACAGACTATACAGTGTAAGACGCTGATTGCGACGCATTATCATGAGTTGATAGCGATGGAGAAACAGCTCCCTGGGGTACAAAATTTTTCAGTGAGTGTGTATGAGACGGAGAAGGAAGTTGTATTTATGAAGAAGATCGTCAAAGGTGGTGCAAACAAAAGTTATGGGATCGATGTGGCGAAGATTGCGGGGATTCCTGAGAGTGTTATTTCACAGGCGAAGTATATACTTGATCATTTGGAGGATACAGTTCCAAGTAGCAAGATACAAGATGCAAGCTCTTTGTTGTTGCAACAGCCGATTATTGAAAAGGATCCGAAGTATGAGAAGGTGAAAAAGATATTGGATAGTTATGATTTGAATAGTATCACTCCTCTGCAGGCTTTGCAGATATTGGCGAAGATTAAGGATGAGGGGTAGGGGGACTATAAGAAAGTGTCAAATAATTTGTCTAATTCCTTTCCGTCAATAAGTTGAACTCCATTTATCTTTGCTAAAGATATTGCTGATTTGGTAAATTGTGCTGTAGTTACGACTATTGCTTCGTCGCAATCATAGAATTTTTTTGACGCAACTACTTCTTGTATAGCAGAATTATTTACTTTACCTGTGTATCTTTTGGCTTGTATAACTGTTGCTATGCCATCTTTTTCTATGATAAGATCAGCTCATTGATCTCATGATCTTTGTGTAACCCTAATATGATATCATGCTTTTTTATATAATTTTCACAACAGTTCTTCAAAAGCAAATCCATCCATTTTTTCTATTTGTGCTACAGTTATTTTTTCTTCTACTGATCTCTTGAGTTTTTCTTCAAAATGTTGTGCGGACTGTTGGTCAAGGATAGTATCTATTTCTTCCATTACAGTATTTTTGTTCGATACAGATCAATGTCTTTCAAGATATATTTCGTATAAATTAAGAACTTCTTCAATATATTCATCTCATGATGTAGGATGTATCTTCCCTATCTTTATAAGCATTTGTGCTATGTTTTTCTCTGATTTGGTCTTCAGTTTTTTCATACTATAGTCTATTGTTTTTATATTTTCTTCTGTTTCATTGTATTCTATAATAAACCATGCTTCTTCAGGAGATAAGCTGATGTCCGTTTTATGGTAAATAAGATTGATCAGATCGTTTATATGTTCTAACTTTTCTTCTATCGTGGGATATCTTGCGTTATATTTTTCGATGATATTCTTTCTTGTTTTTTTCTCCAAATCTTTTAGTTTTTCGTTTTTTTTATTTTTTTCTTGTTTTATTAATCGTTTTATTACAGCATATAATCATAATGGTATCACAATGATAGTAACAGCTCGTTCTAATCCTATAATAAAAATTAATAAAGGCATTAATAGGCAGCCGATAAGAATAGCGGTAAATGATACTGAAATTAATTCTTCGTTTTTTTTTGCCATGCTCTATTGATTTGTAAAATAATTTTGTTTAAATCTAAAGTAAGATGTTAGGTTATTATTATTTTTTATAATAACTTGATCCATATTTTACAAACATTTGATCCAATTCAAATACAGAAATTCAAGTTAATTGTGAGATTTTTTCTATTTCTTTTATTGCTTGTATTTTATTTACCTTTAGTCAAAACTCATGATTTAATACCTCCTGTACTCTTTGATCTGGTTTGGCGGTTGGTATACCAAAGTTCATGCGGATGTGTTGTGCTGTAGCTATTCCTATGTTTTTAATCATTCATATTATATCTTCACCATGTTTAGATACATCATAATCTTTAGCTCGATTTTTTATTAGTTCATAATCATCTTTAGCATGAGGGTATTTTTCTTTTAATATTGGTATAATACTTAATATATCTTTTAATGTTTGGTATTTTTTATGATCTCTATGTCCTCGAATCTTAAAAAATTCTTCTTTACTTCTTGATTCTAATAATTTTTCTAGTTGGCTAAAATGCTTTAGATCTGGGTATTCTTTTTTAATTCTTTTAATATTGGGTTCAACATGTTTGTTATAATTTCTATTTGCTGCTAATACGATATCAATTAATTTTACTGCAGGACTCTCTTTTGTACTTTGAGTGTATGATTCTATGTCAATTTTTGTTATAATCTCTCCTATAGTTTTATTTCCATAATCACTATATCCATGTCATGTCTCTGTCAATTTGGCTGATTTTAATCTCTCTATTATTCTCACTATTGTTTCTTTATTCATTTGCTCTTTATTTTAGTAATAAATTTGTTTTCATCATAACTCTCCCCTCTTTTTTTGCAAGAGAAAGTAATTAATGGTGAATGGTAAATTATAAATGGTCAATGGAATAGGTTTTTTTGTGAGGTTATTTTGTGGTATAGTTTTGGAGTAATGTTATTGTATCTGTGAGTAGGTGAGTTTTTACTCGTGATTTTTGTTTGCTGTCCAAGACTTCACCTAATCCATGAAGAATGTGTTGTGGTTGGAAGTATTTTGGTAGTTCTTCTATGATTGCCTGAATAAGTTCTTGTGTGTTTTGGGATGTTCTTTCTTGGATAAGGGAATCATTAAGTTTTCGACCTTTTTGGAGAAAGAAGTGGATGTCGTAGAGATCTCTGGCATATCGTCTTTCTGATAGTGCAACGAGTTTGTTGGTAATGATAGATGATGGATCCATACAGAGGATATCTTTATCGTGTATAGTCTGGATATGGTATCTGTTGTGTTCTCGTACTCTTTTGTTGCATTCGATTTTGATGTTCATATTGGTTTCATCATAACGAAAAATCCATCTATGGATGGTGTTTCCTAGTGTTTCGTTTTTGATGTCACCATGCAGTACAAGGATATTTTGGATAATCTGGATGCATTGTTGTTCTTTGGTACTATCGAGGAGATCTAAGTCTATATCGGTAGAAAATCTATCGAGATTGTAGAGAAAATATGCTAAGGTTCATCATTTGAATGCGAGGTCATTTTTGAGTGTACTAGAAAAAATATCATGGAGAATCGTTTTCATATATGTCTCATGGATATGTTTATCCATTTTTTCCCAGAAGTGTGTAAATATATTGTCCTGTCTTGTGTGGATAGAACGGAAGTAGTTGCTTGAGTCTGATGATGTTTATGTTTTCTGGAGCATCAATTGTTCCACGAGGGTTGAGGTAGATATAGTCACATAATGCTCTCTCAGGGGTAGCGATACGATAGTGTTTGCGTTGTTTGATCCCGATAGGATTATGGAGTATTGTATCTTTTATTTTGTAGTAGATGATTTTTTTTGTGTCGATGGTGTATTTGCGTGAATCATCTGATACAGAGCTTATAGTATTACCATAATACTGAAAAAATATCCCTTTTTGGAAGAGAACGGTTTCACATGATATATAGCTTTGTGGTCTGAGTACGTGTGCAAATTCGTAGTGATCGTAGTTTGCCAATGTTCGTACGCCTTTGTAGGGATTGTGGAGTATTTGGTTTGCTTTTGCTCTTTGGAGAAAACTTTTGACGCCAGCATCTGTGGGTATTTGGGTGATCTTTTTGATATCTGAAAAGGTGAAAACTGTTTTTTGTGTTTGGATGAGAAGAGAGAGATTGTTCATTTTGTCGTCTGTAAGTATCTGAAAACGAATACTTTATAACGATATCGCTGCATTTTGCAAGAGAATTAGTCATATCTCCTGCTGTCATTGATATTGAGTTTGGATAAGACTGGATTGGGGATGTCGGTCATAACTTGTGTGATGCGTGCATCAGGAATAATGGAGACAATATATTGTGTTATATTTTCTATAGATTCGTCTGTGGGTACGGCAAAACGGACAAGCTTTTCGTTGAACTGATCGTTCTCTGTGAGACAATTGTATCCATTTTCTGTACTAAACTTTCTTATCCTACCCCTGACTTTTGCTCACTGGATAGGAGTTTGATCAGCAGTAATTTCGTAGATATCTCGATGGATGAGCATGGAAATAATGATGAATGGTAAATGGCGAATTATTTTCTCATATTTTTAATTCTCCAGATGAAGTATATTTCAGCAAGGGCTATTGCTGCGACATAGTATCATCGGTGTAATGATGTAAGGACAGGAAATAGTTTTGCGAGTAACAATCATA
>SKIU01000071.1 GCA_007116275.1 candidate division SR1 bacterium
ATATTACTTTACATTCGAAAATTTTTCTCTTCTTTTTTGTCGTATAAAATAGACAAACCCCGCCTTGCGGGGCGTCGCTTCGCTCCGTAGTCAAATAATCAACGATGGACTTCGACCTACAGAGATCTGACAGGACGAACAAGAAGAATATTTGAACGCGAAGTACGATCTCTATAAAGATTATTCTCAATAAATCCACGGACCACGAACAACGAAACTGACTTATTACATTTTTTCGATGTCCAGTATCGTCAATTCATACCAGTAAAAAGTATGAAATTCTCTATTTTTTCATTGTCAGTCTTTCCTGGCATCTGCATAATCATTGCATCGTAATCTGATTTTTCTGGGTCTAGTGTCAATTTATTAGTATCATCATAGTCAATGTCTCTTGGCATTTTCCACCCACTTCAATGTTTCTTTATGACATCATTCGCTTGTAATTTAGTAACACCAACATCAATATCCTTAGTCGCAATTGCATTATTTCATGATAATTTTAGGAAGTGTATATGTCATGCATTATTATCAATATATACAATTTGATTCATTTCTTCTCTTTGCTTTGGCGCAAGTTTATCAAAGAGTTCTCTCTGAGTCTTAGTAAGCTGATCAATAGTAACACCACAAAAAATTTCTTGCTTTACCTCTTTAGATTCTGAGGATAAATTCGCTGCTATTTCTCATGATTTCTCTACTTGTTTTCATATTTCTACAGTTTTCTGTTCTTTATTAACTAAGCCGTCTCAGTAACCTTCTTTTTCAATTGGCATAAGAAAATAATAAAAACCTAAAACACAAATAAATCATAACAATACTATAACAAAAGTCAATAAAATAGCTTAATTTTTGACTCAAAACAAACAGTATACTCTCCCTATCCAGAAAACGACAACCACTTGCATTTTCCCCTAACAAAAATATAGTGAAAATGCTAATAGCTAAAAGCTAAGAGTCTATAGCTTTAAAACATAACACATCTAAATGACCTGATATATAATCATCGGATTTATGGTCGGTATCTTTATCGGGTATCTCGTATTCTATTTTAGATATGAACACAAAGACACCGTCAACGAACTCAGATCAAATCTCAAAGAAGCTAACAAAGAACTCCAACATCTCAACGGTGAAATGGACGAATACGAACAACAAAACATGATCCTCAAAGAAAAAGTAACTGAATTGTTAGAAAAAAACGATGACCTATCACAAGTCACATCAGAACTCAGTAAATATTACTACCATATGAAAAAAGCATCAGAAAAGACCAAAGAACTCATCAGATTTCTCCAATCACCAGACAGCTCTATCGAAGAAAAAATGCAAAAATATGTCTGATTAGAAGAACAAGACCACGAACATGAATCTCCAAATAAACAGTTCTTTTAGAAAATCATAACAAAAATTGCAATGAAAAAATTTATCACAATTCTTATTGCTTGCATCTTGCAACTTGGAGCTTATAGCTTTAGCTACACCCTCCACAACAGAACAGTAGCAGAAATATCATTAGAAAACTACTATCTCAAAACACGAGTTGGAAATCCAGTTTCCAGTGTTCGTCAAAAAACAAGAGAAATGTGAGCAAGTATAGGAATCAATGGAAGTTTTTTCTGTCCAGCAGAAAGAGCATATAGTTATTGTTGAGCAAACAATGGAACATCCAGTGATAGAATAGTAGCAGGAATATCTCATAGTAAGTATCCTGAAGATACCGGAGAAAGAGGTATTATTTGAGTTACTGCAGACAACGAAGCACTATTTGTACAAAACAACAACCGACAATGATATATGAAAAACACCAATCAATATAAAATAGGAGATATATATTATGGTATAGGAAATTTTCCTATCTTAGTAGATGAATGAGTAGATGTAACGATAGAAATGGGACACCTTATGGACAATAAAATGTACAACAAATGAAGAAGATCATTTATTTGTATACCTGAAGAAGCTGATAGAGTATTTATGGGATTTGTAGCCAATAAAAGTGTCTATGAAATGGGGAGGTATCTTATAGATACATATGACTGTCATTTTGCTATCAACCTCGATGCAGGAGCAAGTAGTGCTATGGTTATAGAAGATAGGCATATCATAGGGCCTGGAAGAAGAGTAACAGACGGCTATGTTGCAGTAGCAAAGCCTGAGTACATAGAAAAACAATTAAGTGAATATCAATTTTCTTCTAATGAAAAAAGAAATATCAATTATATTGTAGATGCATTCCAGTTTGAAATTGATAAAAGATGAAATGAATACAGAGATTCACTAGTAGAAAAATTTAAAACACGAGAATCTTCCAGTATATTCTATCCTCTTGTAGATAGAAGAGCTTTATTAAGAGAAGTTGCTAAACGCATAGACAAACTTGAAGCATCCGATGATTTTGGATTTATTCCATATGAATAAATATCATCATAATGTAAATACGACGACAAAATCGACTTTACCAATAGCAAGTAACCAACAACCAAAAACATATTTTACATACATCCAAGCCCATGAATCACGAAGAAATAATACAGTCACTAAATAGTTACTGGAAAAAGCATAACATATTCAAAAGATCTATTGAGTCCAGACCTACATCCATGGAAATAGTAACATTTGATGGGCCTCCATTCGCATCAGGAACACCACACTATGGTCATGCATTAGTATCTATCATGAAAGATACATTATCAAGATTCAAAACAATGCAATGATATAGAGTGCAGAGAATACGATGACGAGATTGCCACGGTTTGCCTGTAGAAAAGTTCGTAGAAAAGGAGCTATGAATAGATGGGAAAAAAGACATCGAAGAGAAAATATGAGTAGAAAAGTTTGTAGAATCATGTAGATCCACCGTACGTAATGTCAATAGTGAACGAAAAACATTTGTTGATATGATCGGAAGACGATCTGATATGGACAATGCGTATTTTACGATGGATCTGGATTATATGGAATCTGTCATGTGGGTATTTAGCAAACTCTATGACAAAAATCTAGTGTACAAATGATTTTCAGTACAATGATATTGTCCTAGTTGTGCGACATCATTATCCAATTCTGAAGTAAACGAATGATATCAAGATTGTCAAGATCCAGCAGTTACTGTAAAATTCCCAGTATACCATAGAGATCAAACCAAAACTAATAAATATATCCACACCACAGATGGCGCAATCGATGTAGTAGCATGTATCATAAAAAAAGAGGATAAATATCTATTAACCTACCACAAAAAATGACAAAAATGGGTATTCCCTGGAGGGAAAGTAGAAATAGACGAAACATTAGAAGAAGCAAGCAAAAAAGAACTTAAAGAGGAATTGTGAGTAGAAACTAAAAAAGCAACATACCTATGAGTATACAAAAACCTCTATAAGTGAAAACTATGGAACATACATCATATGGAAGTAGAAGTTAGTGGTGAACCAAAAAATCTAGAACCAGAAAAATGTACTGATATCCAACGAGTACAGGTAGAATCATCAGAAAATGAAATAGGAATGGCGATCAATATAAACAATACTGTTATAGATGATGCAAACGAGATAAAACAACAATTCACCGATCTATATCTCCATCATACGGGTGCAACAAAATCAACCAACAAAGAATGAAATATCCACTTACTCGCATGGACTACCACACCCTGGACATTACCAAGCAATATGTTTCTCGCTGTAGGAAATAAAATCACCTATACAACAGTATTCGACAAAAAAGCTCACGAATACTATATACTAGCTGAAGATTTACTACAAACATATTATAAATCCCCAGATGACTATATACGTATCTACGAAAACAAAGGTGAGGAACTCATTGGAACACAATACGAACCAATACGAAATTTTTATGCACAGTCTCACAACATAGCAGAACAATACAAACAACTCGTACACAAGGTATTACCTTGAGATTTTGTAACAACAGAAAGTGGAACAGGAATAGTTCATATAGCACCTGCATTTGGACAAGACGATTTCGACCTAGTAAAAACAATATTCCCCAAAGATGACGCACAAAATTGGTTGTTTTTACCAGTTGATGAATACGCAGAATTTACTGAGGAAACACCAAATCGAAAGTGAGTACGTTGTTATGATGCCAATAAAGATATCATACAAGATTTAAAAAATAGAAAAATACTCATTAACCAAAATACAATAAATCATAGTTACCCCCACTGCCGAAGATGTGATACAAAATTAATATACAAAGCGATGACCAGTCGATTTATTAAAGAACAACATATAGCACAGGACAACATATCTGCAGTAGAAGATATATCTTTCACCCCTGAAACGATAAAAAATAGGTTTCGTGATATCCTTAAATCAGCACCTGATTGGAATGTATCTAGAAATAGATATCGATGAGCACCACTACCTATCCGACAGTCAGAAGGAAACAGTACAGAAAGAATAGTTATAAAAAATATAGATGAACTTTATATACATAGTAAAACCTGATCAGCCAACATTACCAAAAA
>SKIU01000042.1 GCA_007116275.1 candidate division SR1 bacterium
ACAATCAAGTGACTGGTGCAGTATAATCACGATAAGGTAGACATATCTATACAGCTGCTCAACCCATATCGAGTATTTGAACAAGAATGAAAAGAAAATCCAGAACATATAACTCCCGATCATATCCAAAAACTCTATGACAATATACTCCAAGCATATCGTGGTAGCTATCTAGCAAGTGATGTATTTACTATAAATATAGAACAAAGACCGCTGCCGAGTCTTGTTCATATGCATGTACAGATCCGTGTCGATGAGCTCAACTATGACAAACTCGACACATATGTCGACCAAAATATCCTCGCACAGTGCAAAGATATCAAACTCAAAAAGCACAACAAAGCTGTCCAAGACCTTATGGAACAGTTTTCTGCCTCAAACCAAAAAGTGGTCACCACATTTAGCGATCGAAAACAAGTTCTCAAGGATTACGTAAAAAGCAAATACCCTGATGATTATGCTAAGTATGAAGAGGTATTGCAGGAGTTGAAAGTTATTTAGTATGGTTTATTTGTTATATACGATATAATATGGTTGAGTTACAACAGGGTATATATAAGCACTATAAAGGTAAAGAATATAAGCTTCTTTATATAGGAATACATACCGAAACCAGTGAAGATCTTGTAGTCTACCAATCATTGTATGATAATGGTGACTATCAGAAATGATCTATACGAATAAGACCCAAGAAAATGTTTCTTGAGTCTGTAGTTGTTGATGGAAAATCTGTTCCTCGTTTTACCTATATATGAGGGTAATAATTCTCGTATTGTAATTCTTTATATTTTATCAAGTAGTTGTTGTCATTCTTTATTATGTTTTGATATTACAAATAGATCTGATCAAGTCATTACTGGAACAATACTAATAATATCTATATCTTCTCTATTTTTTACAATTGATTGTGCTGAAGCTATTGCCGATCATTCGCAAGCATCAGGAATGAACTGTATTATACATAGTTTTTTACGTCATCATTCGTCAATTTTATCTTTTTCATTGACTAGTGTTCTCAGTAAATGAAACAATTCCAATGAACATTTTCTTCTTTTATCTTGTAGTGATTCTTGATAGTTTTTGTATACCTCTTTTTGTCACGTTATATGTTTATTTCTAATCGTCTTAAATCTTGAGACTAATTCATTCTCAGATAAAATAAATTCATTCCTAGTTTTCTGTCAGGATTCTTTAAAAATACTTGGAACGATTCTTAACATTGATTTAGCATTTTTTACGCCATCAAAAGTTCTTTCAAAACTATGTCTATATACTTCGGGTATGGATTTGTATCATTGTAATAAATATTTGTTTGCTAAATCTCTATCAACATATTTATCATCAATAAGCAAGATAGGAATTATTTGTATGTATTTTGATAGTGGCTATGTTTTTGCATCAAGGAATGTATTTAATCACATTTCGAGTGATTTTAAAGAAAAATTGGTATTATACGAAATTCAGTCCTCAAAACACATGTCGTATTTATCTTGATCTAAGATATTTCATGTTTCATCTTCGTACATTTCAGGAACAAGTGGAAAAACTTCTCAATTTCTTTCTCATAACAAAAAATTTCAGCAATTTATAATAACATTTTCATACTCTCTGGATAAAATCGCATTTGATAAAGTTTCTATAACAGCATTTGTCTTTTTTTCTTTATCAAGATCCTCTGATTTAAACAGCAATGCCATGCCCCTAAATATTACATCGTAAATGTGATTGTATATATATTTACTCCACCTGACTCGCTTGTGCACTATGCATATTGGGATTGTAACAGCGAAAGAGGAGGTTGATAGTATCAGAAACATCCAATCTTTCAGCAGGGATTCCCATACCTGCTAGACCGTCCATAATAACATTGCATCTTGTTTCGAGTGTCTTTTGTCCTTTGACAAAGTTTCTATATCTTCAGACAATTTTTTCGACGCTATCTTTGGTATCGAGTGCATTAAGCAGTTTTTTTCGCCATGATTTCTTTATTTGATCATTATCGGCATCTCATGGATAAAAAGGAATAATAATATAAAATTCTTTGACAAAAATAAGTCACTGTTGTGCATCGATATTTTGCAAAAAATTGACATAGGCTTGTCATTGTTCTTTGAGTGCACCATTGTCGATGTCAGAGAGATTTTTGTTCATATATGACAGGTATTTGGTAAGATCTAAGTAGGTATTACGCACAAGTATTTGCATAGGAAACTGGAGTCCATTGAGAAATTTTTTATATTGCTCCAAAATAATCTGTTGTTCGTCATAGTTTTTCAGATCCAGATTGAGTCCAGTTACTTTGAGTATAGCCCTCAATCATCCATCTTTAAGTATGACGGTATCATTTTTTATCTCAGAAATAGGAAGCATAGTTTCAGTATTAAAAGTATTGTCTTTCCTTCCTTTTTGTATTTTGTTTTGTTCTCAGAGATTGAATAACATGTGTGATGTATGATAATAAAAGCTTCTGGCAACTAGTTTCTAGTTTCGGCTAGTAGCTAATAGCTAATAGCTGGGTATTTATTGTATAAGACTATATAAGAAGAACAAGAACTGTACAATAATTCGTGACAATCACATAATAAATAGTGCTACTGTTACTCAGATAATAATTTTCTTCGCTTTATCAAATCATTCCTCTTGTTTAGAAAAGAACATAAGATAAAACCCATACATAAGTATGATAAGTGCAATAAACGCAGCCAATCATAGCAACATATTGATGATATATTGAATATAGGCAACTGCAGATTGATTGCTACTAGTAAATTGGCTTAACCCAAATAGATCAATGAGTTGTACAAATATCCCATCGCTATCACTAGCAACGCTAACTGCTTCACTAGCTAGATCAGTCGTTGCAGGAGCATTGGTATCTGGTTGTCCTATATCATAAAAAAATCCATCCTGTCCTTGTACTGGTAAAAAGAGGACAGCAGAGAATGTGATGATAATTGCGACGATATTGTATCGTTTGTGCATCATATAATTATGAAATAATAAAGTCAATAATATAGAATATGAGTGATACGATAAATCGGCTCAATCCTATACCTGCAAGTGCAATAGCAGCATATTTCAGTCATTTCAATCCATTGTTGTATCTTTCCTCATCACCAGCAGCAGTCACGATCAAGATACCGTGATAGAGGAGGTAGCCGAGGGCGACGAGTGCCAAAATCCCCAAGCTATAATTAACAATAGCGTTGAGTATGTTGATGACATTATTTTTTGCATTGGCAAATGATCAGATAGATTGGGTTTGATCGCTGCCAATAATATTGTCTACACTATTGGTCCCATCATTTATAACCCAAAATGCTCCATCTCTCAAGGGGTCTGTTGCTAGGTTGGTGTTGATCGTTTGATCCAGATTCGGATTAAGTATGCTTGTATCAATGTTTGGTGTAGAAAGTTGTGCATTACCTAAAAGTGGCATGATTATCATGATACAAACCCAGAATATACTATGAAATACTTTTTTCATCGGCAATGCAACTAAAATAAATATACTCAATTATATAGCTACTGACCGAAAAAAGCAAATTTTTAGCTTGCAACACAACAAAATTTCCCTATCTACATAATAGCATACAAGCGTAGTTGACAAATAAAATAATTCCATATACATATTTATTTATAACCCTCAATCACATGAAAGTATTCTTCGCATTTGTGTTGTTGTACTATTTTTTTGGTGTGCAATATCTTTTACAACATATCACATGATTGTCGCAGAGTACTGTGTGAATAGTAAATATTATTGCTGTTACAGCAGTTGCATTGCTCTATTATCATTGTAAAAATAATGAGAAATCATGGAGGCAGATACAGTCTTTTTTCCAATCACTGTACGACATATTATACAAATGGACGGTTAATTATTTGTTCGTATTGAGTTTGGTGCTGTTTGTCTTAGCAGCTGTACTACAGGTATTCCGACCAGAAACAGCATGATTTGTATGACGATTTTTTGCCGCATGGCTATTGTTCCTCTGTATAGGGCGAGATGCTTTCCGAGATGCAAAGATATATTTTGGTCGTCATCTTTTTTTACACAAAGAGAGTGTATTCTGGTTCAGTGTTGCTATTACATTTCTATCAGTATATCGAATGCAATCTTGTTTGCCGCGATCAGCTATTATCGCGATAATCATAGGTTTCCTTGTGTACGTGCTTATTATCAAGAAAGCAAACATTGTTCGCAAATATAGTATTCGAAAGTTGTTCCCTACAAGATTGTATATAGTTGCTATAATTATCACAGGATGAATGTTGGCTGCGCAATGGTATAATATATCGCCACAAGATGCGTATAACTACGCAGATGATATGATACAATCATATCGAGATCGTACAAACCAAGCGTGGGATACTATTACGACGCCAGAAGATACAGAAGATATAGTACAAGAACAAGAAGAAACAAGCGATATTGTTGTTATTGGACTCAATGACGATGAGGAAG
>SKIU01000095.1 GCA_007116275.1 candidate division SR1 bacterium
TCCATTATCCTCATAATAAAGTAGTAAATGCAGGAATATCCTTACGAGCATTCCCAAAATAATATAACAATCATCATCTATCATTCAAACCCATACTGTGAAATCCATCCCACTGTTTTGTGCCAGTTCCGTATTCCACAATTTTTGCCCAATTTTTCCCATCATCAAGAGATCTCCATACAGTTGGAGAGAATCCTGCACGATCAACGACTGTACCTACATATATCTCTTGTCCACGTTGATACCAACTTCGCCAGTTAGCTTCTTCACTGCCTGATAGTGTAACTAAAGTTGTAAATCTTCTGTCGTCACAAGATCTCATAAGTCTAGAAGAAGGAGAATATTGTGCACTATCTTCACCGACAATAACGCAGCCTTCTGAGTCAAATATAATAGGGATATAATTCGATCTCGGAAAGTTTTGTAATACCCTCCATGTGACACCATAATCATCGCTTACAAGAAACTTTGATTGTCCAGCTGTTTCAGGAAGCCAAGGAACATCATCTCATTGTGATGCGTACAATTTTTTAGTTATAGGATTAAAGGCGACAGTATGTATATGCCTGGCATCATCATAATATACTATCGAAAGTTTTTTATCAGGATCTATTTTAAAAATATAGGCACAACGTTCTGTCCCATCTCATTGTGTATACAAGCCCATATAGGTATTTCCTAAATCATCTTCCGTCGTATGCCAAAAATATGATGGCACTTGCACAACACAATGATACAAGTTGGAGAGATTGATTCATGGATATTGCTGACCAAAAACAGTACCAAAACCCAATCATACAACCACAAAAAAAGCAAACATACGAAGCATTGATTAGAGATTAAACCAATAAAATATATAACAATATGTACTATTATATGGCTTATTTGCAAGTGTTTTAGTATAGAAAAAATAAATAAAAGGAGCAGTATGTCACCAAAGAGCATCAATTACTATATAGAGCTATTTTTTTTAACCATAGCAACATTTGAATAAACAAAAGTCAGTTAAGAAGTAAGAACAATAAACAACAACACACAATCTACTTGACTTTTAATAAAAAATATGTATAATGACCAGGCATTTATATCCTAAAGCGATGAATGCTTATAAACAAAAGACGCTACAAAACAGCAAGCATAGCCAAAACAATGGTTATTGCGCCCATGGTACTATGACTGATGATGTCGAGTCAGACTTTTGCTTCGGATCAAAACCAATCAGTAGCCCACATGGTACAAAATTTTGTTCATACAGCACAAGGAAAACAAGAAACACAAAGATCTACCTTTGGGAAACATTTATTCACATCAATACAAAATATATTTAAAGGAAATACATCATCAGATAACACACCACGTACATTATTTGCAAGTACAAATAACAACAACATATCATATAACGACAATGTCGCACAAAATATTGATGGATCAGTATTTTTTGCAGATATTAAAGATCATATATACGAACAAGAAATAGCAATACTGGCGTCACATCAATTGTTTCTCGCACAAGAAAAATTTTACCCACATAACTACGTCCGCCTCGCTGATTTAAGTAAGATTATAGTCAATACTTATCGTATAAGTGTATGACTAGATAGCATAAATACTTCACCAGAAGCGTTTGTAAAAACTGCATTTGAAGAAGGATTTTTGTATGGTGTTATTGATGAAGTAACCCCAGAGACGATCGAGCAAATAGTACAATATCGCGATATGCAAACTATTCTCGAGAATATATATACACAGTATCCCAAAATCACCACGACACAAAACATAACCGAAGAACCTAGCGAGATACTACGTAAAGGTTCTATGGCATATTATGTAACGAGAGTATTTGACCTACCACTAAACGACCAACAATATGAAAACGCACAATTCCATGATATTAAAAACAATCCACATTATGAAGCAATGCGTACATTAATTGAAGCGAATATTTTGCGTACGAACATAGATCCAAAACAAACAGTAAGTCGTGCAACATTTATCGATCAAGTAGTAAAAACCTATGCACTAAATAACAGAGTAGTTCTCAAAGACAACAATCACGATCTAGCTGATATAAATGGACAAGATACAGAGGATCCACTCATTATATATGCATACAAACAGTGACGATTAGATTACATCCTTGTACATACTAAAGGACAAACATTACTCCAACCAGATCAAGCAATTACTATGGATGAAGTATATGAGATATTATTTGCTATAACAGACCGTGACATAATCACCGGGATCATAGATCATAACCAAACGATGCAACAAGATGCTATAGCATCAGCGATAGTACAGTATTTTATGCCACAAAACTCGGTCGAGGCGACAGAACCAGAAAAGAAAAATAATACACTAGTCGATCGTGTTATAAATATCTTTGCAAACATATAAGACAAGCCAATAAACTCCCAAAATATACCTTCTTATAAATAAGGAGGTTTTTTTATCTTTTTGAATTAGGTACAAATAATTCTTCTTTGATTTTCTCATGTTTTTTCTATAGAAATCGACAATCCATCAATTCAGAGCTGATCTACGAACTTAGGCCATTCAATAATAACATAATCATAATCATGTATAAGTGATACAATACCTTTTTCGACCAGTTCGTCAAAAGTATCTACATTATACATATCGATATGGAGTAGTTTATTATTATATTCTTGTACATAGGTATAGGTAGGACTTGTTACTATAGTAGGATCAATACCCAATCACTGAGCAAATCATTTAGCCAGTGTAGTTTTACCAGCTCACAATTCTCACTGTATAAAAAATATAGCAGGTTTTTTTGCCAAAGATTCACCAAAAGCAAACATCTCTTTAGGAGAGTTGATAGTATGTATTACCATTATACATGCACGATTATAAACAAATAACTTATTGCAATAATTATAGAGAAAATTATAGTAAACACAACACAAAGGACGAGAAGCTAATAGCCAGAAGCTAGAAGCTGCGATTTACTGGATATTATTTCTATGAAAAAATTCTACATACTCGATGGATCAGGATTTCTATTTAGAGCCTTCCATGCCTTCCCCTATATGACCAATAGTGATGGATTCAACGTCAATGTTGCATACTGATTTGTACGTATGATGATAAAACTCTTTATGGACAAACCTGACTATCTTGTTATTGCACGAGATGCCCCTACCAAAACACTCCGTCACGAAATGGATGCAAACTACAAAGCCAATAGGCCAGAAGCCGATCCAGATCTCAAAAGACAAATACCATACACCCAAGAACTTATCGCACAGCTCCATATCCCAAGCATGCAAATACCTGGATTTGAAGCTGACGATATTATTGCTACATTTGCCAGAAAACATAAAACACACGATGATATGCAAATAGTTGTTGTTTCATCAGACAAAGACCTCAAACAACTTATCGACGATAACGTGATATGCAAAGACGCTATGAAATGAATCGACACCACCAAACAATCATTTGAAAAAGAATATGGGTTTTCACCACAATATATGCTTGATTACCTCACACTTATCGGAGACGCATCTGATAATATACCCGGTATACCAGGTATTGGACCCAAAAGAGCACAGACGCTTATACAAAAATATCACACTATAGAAAATCTCTATGAACATTTAGACGAAATGTCCGAGGACTTACGTTCCAAACTCATAGACTGTAGAAAAATAGCCGATCATGGAAAATCAATGGTCAATTTATATGATATACCGGCACTAGAACAAGAAAGTTTAGATAGTATGAAACTTGATTGTGATTTTACACTCTACGAAAAAATACTGCTCCAAGACCATGGATTTCAATCTATGAAAAAAGCACTCAAAGAACTCAGAAACAAGCGAGAATTACCACAACAAGAAAGTTTATTTTAACCCCGTCATTCTGAACCTGCCTGCAGTAAGCAGGCGCAGTGAAGAATCCAGTATTATAATATAGGAATTATTTTGCATTTCCCACGTTTTTCCCTATACTGTAAATAATTTTCTACATTTTAGCGCTTTTATGTTTTTTTATAAATTTCCTATGCATACCGATATCCTCAAAGACTACGGATTTTCCGAAAAAGAAGCACAAGTCTATCTCACATCACTATGATTGGGGAGTGCACCAGCATCAAGTATCGCAAGAAAAATGAACGAAAACAGAGTTACCGTCTATTCTATACTCAAAAAGTTCATCAATGAAGGCCTAGCACATAGTATAACCAAAAAAAATACCACTTTTTACCATGTTGTCAGTCCAGACGACCTATGTAAAAATATAGAACTGAAATATAACAAATTCAAAGAAAAACTCCCCGAACTCCACGCTATAGCTAGTCTTGGTTGAAACAAACCCAAAGTACAGTTTTTTGAAGGA
>SKIU01000041.1 GCA_007116275.1 candidate division SR1 bacterium
GTTCTGACTTGAAACGACTAGCTATCGTTCAAGTTTCATCTTTGGGAGGTAGTTTGGTTGAGTACGCCATATGTATGATAGACAGTGTAGATTTAATAGTCTTTTGATCTAAAGAATCCATCAACAATGGACGAAAAATATTTTTTATATACTTATCGTCAGTGCTAGATATTTCATGTACAAGATCTATTATATCAGAAATGTCTTGAGATATAAGCATTTGTTTCCAAGATCTCATAGCCAACATTTTTTGGTCATTAAGTAATCATTCTCTTGTAGGTAATGTATCATTATTTGTATTCTCTATTAATGATATATCATCAATGATAATTGTACTTAATGACTTTATTCCTTTTTCTAGTAAAGAAGATAGTTTTTTGGGTAGATGTTCTTGTGGATAATCTTTCATTATAATAATGTTATTATAAACTAAAGCTACTTAGGTCAAAAAATTATAGTTATTTAGCATAATATTACAAGAGATTTGACATATCACAATAAGTTCTATTGATATCGATTTTTGGTTTCGTATATTGGTACGATATTTATTTATTGTAACCAGATTATGTTGTTGCCAGATATTCAAATAATAAATCATTATTTACAATATAAAAAAAACAGCACTATTCAGCAGGTTAAAGTGATGATTGCAAAAATATTTGATAATTATACTGATGGGTTGATAGATGCATTTAAAAGAGAAACTCATAATAGTGTATTTACAATAGATACCTATGAACATTGGGATAATATAGATGGAAAACCAATGGTTAGAATAAAATTTATGCACGATCCCATGGTATATGTATCTCATGGTATACAAGCCCAATATATACATGCTATGTATACGAATATATGATCTTGTATGGATAAACAGTCTAGGCTCATCACAAAAGATCGTCACGATACTTCTGTGCAATAATTCTAGTCCATGCTGTGATGCTTTCTGGGTCTCTTTCTATCATATCCAGAAGTTCATCGATAGTTACTCGCTTATAATCCATCGCCTCATCAGGGTTGAGCTGTGGTTCATTATTATAATTACCCACAAAGACATGATCAAATTCATGTTCAGTGAGGCCATTATCAAATTCTGCTCTATACAGGAAAGTAAATTTTTCTTCTAAATCACAAACAAAACCCATCTCTTCTTGCAACCTTCTTGTTGCAGCTGCAAGAGTTGTTTCTCATGGTCTTGGATGAGAGCAACAGGTATTGGTCCATAAACCAGGACAGTGATATTTCCCCATAGCTCTACGTTGCAACATGATCTCTCATGCATCATTGAACACAAAAACGGAAAATGCTCTATGAAGTTTCCCACCATCTTGGTGTGCCGCAAGTTTCTCTTCTGTCCCTATAGGAGTATCGTTTTCATCGACGAGAATAAGTTGTTCGCTCATTGATCTATAAAAAAATAAACATAGCTAAAATACAGAAAATAAGCACAAAATAAAGGCTATTTATGATAGTTTTTTATCAATATATCATGGATGTGATATACTAATGATGACTCCATCTTCTGGTTTGTAATCTGCAGGAAGACGCGAAAATTCAATAGATCCATCCATTATTCATCTGAGTTTTTTTCCACTATCAACAAATTCACAGGCAACATATTTAGCTTCACTATTTGCTGTAATAATCTCAATAACAGCAATTGTTTGTTTATATTTTGTTTTCTCTAATTTACTTTCCATTTTTGACTTTATCCTACGTCATTGAGAAAATATAGATCATAGGACTTTTTGCAAAGTAGATTCTTCTTTAGTAGAAGTGTCTTCTTCCTCCAATTGTGCTTCTTGTATGTCTTTTTTACTTGCATCAAATAAGCGATTTACAAGGTTTCTTCTTCATTTTAGGATCCTCATGTTTTTAGTTTGATCATCAATATGCATTTTTGCTTTCTCAAGTGTATCTAGCTGTCCTTCTAAGATGTTTTTGTAATATTTATCCAGAAGTTGTAGTTCTTCCTTGCTAATAGTGTGATTTTTCTGAGTAATAATTTTTTCGGCTTCTTGTATCCGATCTTCAGCAGAATATGTATGTCCTGCAGGAATTTCTCTATTAGTTTGTATAGTAGTGAGTTTTTTATAATGATTACTTTCTTTCATAAATAGTATAAGTTGAGAAATCTCAGCTAATATCATCTCTCTTGTTTTGCTTTTGGGTATATGCTCTCACACTATTTCATGAGATATATTCATACCATCAAAAAAACGATTATAATCTTCTAGATTTTTGAAAATTTGATCAGAAATATCAACACTTATTTTTGCCTTATCTCCATTTGGTCGTTCTGTTATCTCCTTCTTGATATTTGGTCATACTATACCTCATTTTGTACTCATGTAATATCTTATAGAGAAACAAATACAGGTATCCTAAATAAAAAACAATCAATGTCAAGTTTAAACAATTTGCAAAAATCTTGTTTCTATTTTTCTCACCCCAAATTTAGGGTTATAGAATTTCACAATCGCTAGGTTGTTCCATACTTCCAATACATATCCAGCTCCAAAAAGTTTGTGTTTGACGGTATCTCATTCGTCCACAATCGGTCATGCTTGACGGCTTGCTGTCGCTCATCCACCAGCTAGGTCATACTTTTTGAGTAATTCAGCAGGGAGTTCCTCGATAAATCTACTCGGTGGATTCATTTTGGTCTGTCATCGTTGCATCCTGCTATGTGCATAAGACAAGAAAACGTGATCTTCAGCTCTCGTGATAGCGACATACATCAGTCTTCTTTCTTCTTCAAGAAGCTTAGGTTCCATGATAGCATTTGCGAGAGGAAATATCTGGTCTTCCAATCCTGCAATAAACACAAATGGAAATTCCAATCATTTACTTGCATGGACAGTCATCAACTTGATACAATCCACATCTTGTTCACCTTGCTCGGCAGCGTCAGTCAAGAGTGTAACCTCTTCCATAAACAGTCTTAGTGCATCTTCACCGACACCATCATATTTACCAGCCATATTGATGAGCTGTCCGATATTGTCATATTTTTCATCAGCAGCAGATTCGTTTCATCATTCTTCTTTAAGGAGAAATGATCTATATTGTATTTTTTTTGCAACGTTTTCAATAATTTCTGCTGGACTTTGTTTCGATCAGTCCAAACGTATACTGTCCATCAATGCACCAAACTCCATAATATTATTTCTTGCTCCAGCACCAAGTTCTATAGCTGGATTGTTGATGTCACACAATGCTTCATGCAAACTTATGTTATGAGCGATAGCATACTGCTCTACTTTATCTATACTTGTTTTCCCTATTTTTCTTGTCGGAACATTAATGATTCTCTTCAATGACACCGAATCTTTGGGATTGATGATGTATTTGATATAAGCGACAATATCCTTGATTTCTTTTCTCTCAAAAAACTTAAATGCTCCTCGTATTTTGTAAGGGATCCCTTCTTGGACAAGAACCTGTTCAAAAGGGGATGACTGTGCATTGGTTCTATAAAGAATAGCGATATCATTTCGATTTTGAAATTTATCACCCTTCATCTTCTTCATGAGATCTATCATATTGGCAGCTTCATCCATCTCATCACGATGTGCAAAAACAACTATTTTGTCGTCTCCCTCTCTATGTGGTTTGAGGTCTTTTTGGTATTGATTGACATTGTTTTTGATGATATGACTCCCAGCTTGTACGATATGTGGACGGGAACGGTAATTGATTTGTAGTTTAAACATCTTGATATCTGGTCGGTATTGTTTGACGTTCAGAAAATTTTCCATCACTGCACCACGTCGTCCATAGATACTTTGGAAATCATCGCCGATGAGCGTAATATTTGCATGTTTCCCTGACAACATTTTCATTAATTCAAATTGTATCCAGTTGGTATCTTGTGCCTCATCCACCATAATATAACGAAACTTTTCTTGCCATTTATTGAGTATGTTTTTATTGTTTTGAAAAAGAATATAAGGCAACAATAAGAGATCATCAAAATCAAGCATATTACTTTTTTCTAAGGATTTTTGGTATTCACTATATATTTTGGCCATAGATTTATCATGTTCAGTTTCGATTCTTTTGGAAAATTCCTCAGCTGTCATTCCTTCATTTTTGAGTCTTGAAATCACTCATTTTACTTCTTGTACTTTAAAGACTTCTTGTAATCCCATTTGTTTCAGTGTTTCTTTGATGACGCTTTTACTTTCATTACTATCAAATATCCCAAATTGTTTGGTATATTTCATGCCAAGATTTTCTATATCGTCCTTGAGTATTTTGAGGAAGATACCATGAAAAGTCCCGATCCATTTGAAGTCATGGAAAGA
>SKIU01000079.1 GCA_007116275.1 candidate division SR1 bacterium
ACTGCGAAAGGACTTGCAAATAGACTCGGTTACATGTATTTGGATACTGGTGCTATGTATAGGGCTGTCACCTTGTATGCCAAGAGAAATGGTCTTTTGGATGCAAGTGAAGAAGAAAAAATTGCCATGATGGATCACATTGATCTAGCATTTTCTTATAATGATACAACTGATCACTATGATATGATTCTCAATGGTGAGAATATTGAAAATGAGATAAGAAACACAAGTCTTGCTATGGATACATTGAAGATAACTGGCGTTACATGAGTGAGAGAGTCTCTTGTACAAAAGCAGAAAGTCTATGGTGAATTATGAGCAATTGTAGCGGATGGAAGAGATATGGGAACGGTCGTTTTCCCTGATGCTGATGTGAAGATATTTTTGACCTGTGATCTGGAAACAAGAGTCGAAAGAAGGTATAAACAACTTCTGGAACAGTGACTGGTCGCTGATACGGACAAGATACGCGCAGAAATCAAAGCAAGAGATGATAATGATTATCTCTGAAATAATCCTATCAACAAAAAAGCCGATGATGCAGTCGTTATAGACACGAGTAATTGTACGATACAGGAACAGATAGAGAAGATATTGGATATTGTGAACTAAAAAATATAGATCTATAGGCACAAAAAATTGACATAATTTAGCTTTTTTCTTATAATGGAAAGGATTTAATTATCCTGTGACCATGAGAAAATTGTTGTCTTCTATTAAAGAACAATTTTGATTTCAAAAGCAAGTGCTTAGGTCTCATTATAATATTGAAAAAATGTACATTCGTACTGATGCAAAATACAATTTTGATATTCATCGTATAGATCAAGATGTTGTTCTTAAAAGAAGTGATGGAGAAATTTACTCACTACAACAACTTCTCCCAAAATGACGAAAGTTTTCAAAAACAAATATTAAATTTTCTGCATGATTTAATAAAACTATCTCCTATGATTTTACGGCAAAAAGATCTCCGATTTTTATGATGTCCTTATTACATGAAATAGGTCATACTATTGATGATCCTGATCTAGCAGAAACCAATGATAACAATTTAAGAAGCAAAAGAGAGACTAATGCACGAAAAATAGCACTAGAACTAGGGGAAAAATTAAAAGAAAAATGATTTGATGTCTATGGATGACTCACTGAAGAAGAGATAATGAATCACATATCAATATCCTTAAATACATACAAATTCTGAACACAATACAAATTACTTTGATTTAACACTGGAATAATTAAAAATACTGCTGTTAAAGAAAATATTTCTTCAGGTCTTTTTAATATACTCTCTATTAAACCTTAATGCAATCTATATCAGAAAAGATAATGAAAATACAAGAATGAGGAGTAAATAAACTCCACATCTTAGCGGACTTTGATAGGACACTGACTAAAGGATTTTATCAATGAAAGAAAATAAGCTCCATAGCGAGCTTTTTGTATACATGAGATTATCTTTTTTCTGCATACCAAGAACAGTGACAAGCACTTTTTGACCACTACTACCCCATCGAACAAGATCATACTATTGATCGCGGAACCAAGAAAAAATCGATGCAAGAACGATGGACAAAACATCTGGATATACTTATCAAGTATAAACTATCTCGTAATGATATAGCAGACATTGTCCAACAAGATTTATTACAACTCAGAGATGGCTATGCACAATTTTTTGCTCAAATCAATAGCTACCATATTCCGCTCATTATCATATCAGCCAGTGGGATTGGGTATGACGCAATAGATGCTTTTTTGAGCCATAAAAAAATAGATCAACAGTATGTTTCTATCATATCCAACGCATTTATCCGAGATGAAAAATGATATGCTATCGGCCGCAAAGAACCAGTTATTCACTCGCTTAATAAAGATGAAACAACGCTACAACAATTTCCTGACGTTTATACAAAAGTACAAGATAGAACCAATGTCATACTCCTTGGCGATAGTTTGCATGATCTAGAGATGATTGATGGTTTTGATTATGACAATCTTCTCACCATATGACGATGTCATAGTGATGATCCTGAAACAAAAAATCGCTACGATGAGTGTTTTGATATAGTTATTACCAATGATTGACCACTGGATATTGTCAATACAATACTTAGTAAGATTACATTATAAAGCCTATTCCATTACATCAAGTTAATAATTAATCTGACTACTGCATAAGAAAATATAATAATCACTATACCAACTGCTGCTCCCAATAGTAGTCTGTGTGATGATGATAATTTTTCTGGATCTCATTGAGCTGTGATTAGTTTTATCCCACCATAAATAAATACTCCTAAGGCAATAGCTCCCATAGTAAATCGTAGATAATCATTTATAAGTTGTATAAACTCAAAGAGAGTAAATTCATCTGCTTGAACTCTAGTCGGACCAGTTACGGCAATATCTTGATTTCCTCGAGCTGGTGGAACTTCTACTACCACAGCGCTTGTTGGTAATATAGATGTACATAACAGGCAAAATATAGCAGCTATTTTTTTCATTATACTCAGGCTAAAGAACTAAAGGTAATGGACTGCAATAAGATAATAATACCGACACTCATCATCGCTAATAAAATTCATCAGACTATATAAAGGAGATGTTGTCTTGCGTTTTTGGTTCATTCTTCGCTTCATACAGCAAGCATATAACGAATACCCGCATAGATAGTCATACTTATAGATAGTACAATAGTGAGTCTGAGTAAAAACTTTGTTATCCTTACTAACAGTGGGTCTCTTTGTGCAACTGGACCTCATTGTCCTCATAATTGGATAGTGGTCGATGGTCTTAGCACTTCATTTCCGACTGCTTGTTTAGAATTACCGATATTTATTACTTGTTCTTGAGATTTGGATGGACTAAATACTTGTTCAAGAAAATCTGAATTTCATCAAAAAAATTGCGCAGATCAAAATCAAGAAAGAAGAAATAAGAAGCAAGAAACAATAGACAAGAAAAGTATACTGTTCTTGTGCGGAAACAATATTCTCTTGATTCTTGATCAAAGCGTTCTTGATTCTTTTTTGTTATGCATCTTATATTTGATCAAGTAAATCATCAGCTTCTTCATGTTCTTTTTCCCTATGTTCTTGTTCAGTAGATCTGATAGATTGCATTTTGTCCTGATATTTGGATTCTTCAAACTTTTTGACAAACTTTTGGGACATCTCTTTCTTTTTTTCTGTGTATTTTTTTTCTATCTCAGCTAATTTTTGTTTTTCTCTTGTTAAAATATCCCTCAACTTCGCCATTTGATCCTTATTCATCATAGGAAGCAAATTGAACCAACTTTGTTTTTCTTCATTTTTATCCAATGATTTTGATTCTAGTACTAACTGAATCAAATCTGGCATTTTTTCAAGAAATTCTTCTGGAATAGTAAACATGGTTGCGACTTCTCGCAAATGTTCGGGTAGGAATTTCTGAATAACTTGGTTTGTTGTGCTCATGGTTTTAGCTTACAAATATTTAAAAACTATTTTTTTTCGTCGTTTTTTCCATCGAGGTGGGTCTACATTATCCTTTGGAATGATAGGTCATTTTTCTTCTTCCTCATCGACCATATTAAGTATTTTTTCTGCATCTTGTTCTTCTTTTTTATGATATTGCTCTGACTTCTTTTGTATAGTAGGAACTTTTTGCATATTTTTTTTCATTTCTTGGATTTCTCTATAGGATGTATGCTTGGTTCCTCCTCATCTTCCATATAATTCTACCATGATAGCAATGTTATAAACTAAATATCATCTCATTGTAATAACCATTGTACATCCGCAGGATCAATAATATTTTTCTCTAACAACCTTTTGGCATATCTTTGTAGGCTTGTCATACCAATAAGCGATGATGTATCTATAATATTATCTAATTGTGCTATCTCCTTCTTTTTGATATTATTTTTTATAGACGTAGTATTGAGCATAACTTCAAATAATCATAATCTTGATGATTTATCTTTACTTTTTACTAAGAACTGTGACTGCACTCCAATCAATGCTTCTGCAAGTCTATCCGCAACACTTGACTGTATCTCTGGTGGGAATAGTCCAATAAACCTATTGATAGTATGAGATGCAGAACTTGTGTGTAAGGTACTAAAAACTAGGTGCCCGGTTTCGGCCAAACTCAATACTGCTTCAGCAGTTTCTCTATCACGGATTTCTCAAACAAATATAATATCTGGGTCTTGACGCATCGATGCTCTCAAAGCATTAGCATATGACCGAGTGTCATGTCATATTTCCCTTTGGGAAATAAGACATTTTTTGGGGTGAAAGACATATTCAATAGGATCTTCTATGGTTACGATATTTTCGTTTCTATATTTGTTAATATGTTCCAACATAGAAACAATAGATGTAGATTTTCCTGATCCAGTAGGACCAGTCACTAGGTAGAGTCATTTTTTGGCAGCAAGGACATTTTTTTTGATACTATCTGCAATATCTGCAAACATAATATCCTCTAAATTTCTCGGATCTTTGCTTATCTTTCTCATTACTACACCCATCTTCCCTGTTCTAAAATACGCATTGACTCTATAGGGTACTCAGGCGGCTGAAATATAGGCAAAATCAATATCTTTTTCTCCAAGATAATTATCGAATCTTTGTGGATCTTTGAGTAAGAGATGCCTAATAGTTAGCTCCATAGCCTCATCAGAGACTACACCAGCATCTTCTTCTCTTACTATTTCTCCATTTAATCTATACGAAACAACTTCTCCTGCGGTCAAATGCAAATCAGAGATATGTGGGTTCTTTTGTATTAGTTCTAAGACTTTATCAATTGCAAATTTTTCTGCCATCAGCACATGTGATAAATAAACATCTTTATTATACTCGGATAGATGATATTTGTCAAATTTTTGTATACTTTGTATATTTGCAATTTTGCATAATTTCGTTATATGGTAGGTATTTATTTTATTCACATACAGCATGTGAAAATTTTTGTTACTAGGACTGTTGTTTTCTCTAGCGTTTGTATGATGATGTGGGAACACCACTACTGATCAAGAAGGTGATATTGTATACCAAACTATCCAACAATCTTTTCTTCAATCGTCAGTATTTTCTCTCTTTACTGATGCCTTTACATCACAGACCTGAATAATACGTGAATCTTTGTGATTATATAGTCAGCATGACTGAGCTGATCTTTTTAGTGATATAATAATGGATATTAGTGTATATACTGACGATAAAGATAATGGAGTAAGTGCATTGCAATTTTCTGGTGTACTTGCAGATAAGCAATACGATGATATATTTTCTGGATCTGGCCTTATTTACCGTATACAGTCATGATCTCGTAATTATATGAATCGAAATACTGGCTATATTAGTCTATGAGAAGGTAGTGCTGAATCATTTATTATATCAACAATCCTTGATAATATAAAAAATCAGCGATTATTATTAGATGATAATGCCTTAGTTAATATTGATTGATTGAGTCTTCCTTCAAGGAAATGATTGTTTTCTTTTATCAGCACAATCAAAAGTAGTTTCTCTCATTCTGGATTTATGACAATAGATACAGATAATGTCGGCTTATTTCCTGCCGCGTTGGGGAATAGTGGTATGTATACCATCGTAGAAGCGGCATATGATCTATTTGCTGAACCACATGATGACATAATACTATCTTTTCAAGGACATATACAAACAGAACCGGATCCGAAACTTATCATACAAAGACTTTATGATGTGAATAGTGACTGGAGAATAGAATGATATATTGGGATAAGACACTGAGATTTGGTTTTTAACCAAGAATCCATAATGTATGGAGTGTCTTGGGAAGAAAAAAGAAACGCGATTGTGATAGATATTGTTTCTACAGTACAATGATTAGATATCTTTCATCTGTCCGTCACAATCACCACACAAGATATTGATCATGCCATAGCTGGATTGTGATACGAATGAGAAGTTTCTTTTGCTGTTGGGAATATAAACAATAACAGCACAAATATATCATTTCCTATTGCAGGAGTGTATAGTATTGCTATAGTCGATGAGTTGTTATTATCAGAGCCAGACAATTATATTTTGATGAGCCAACTATTTGGTGATGAGTATGGCATTCTCCGTCTTTTAGAAAGTGAATAGATAAAAATGTTTAAGCAAAAAAAAATTACTAAGTCGTCATGATGAGATAATATATCTCATAAGTCTCGTATATGGAAAAAAATAGCAATGGTATTTTTTGTTATTATTTGTATTGCTGGTGTCGGTTACGCGGGACAATTTGTGCTTATAAAAACACAAGCTGCATTATGATATCTCTCTGACAACACAATCGATATTGTTAGTAATACTTTTTGAAAACCTATGATAAGAGATGCTCATGGGAACGTAAACATACTATTAGTATGAATTGGCGGTGAAAATCATGATGGATGAATGCTTGCTGATGCTATTATTATTGCTGCCTGGAATCCAGAGTTACGTTCTATAAGTATGATTTCTATTCCAAGAGATACTTATGTCGATATTCCTGAACACAATATAAGATGAAGGATAAATCAAGTATTTTCTACTGCGTATTATCGCAATGATAGAAACCTAAAAACTGCAGCAGAGATGCTTGCTAGAGAAGTAGAAGAAATGACTGGAATTGATGCTCCATACTATGCTGTTGTAGATTTTAATGGATTTAAAACTGTTATAGATACTATAGGTTGAATTGATATATATGTTCCTGAAAGGGTTTATGATACAGCATATCCCAATGATGCAAATCGTTGATACACCACATTTCATATAGAAAGGGGGCAGCAGCGTATTGATGGTGATACAGCACTCAAATATGCAAGGAGTAGGCACTCAAGTTCAGACTTTGCGAGATCTGCAAGACAGCAAATCATTATCGAAGCTACTATTAAAGAAATACTACGTAAAGAAAATATTCAAAACGTTTCTACTATCAAAAAACTCTACGATGAATATACCAAAATGGTAACAACAAATATAGGAAATCAAGAAATTATTGGTATGATAAAGTATATATTTTCACTTGAGCATATGTTTAACTTTTGACTTACATCAACATGTTCACATCGTTGATGGCAGCTTATGCAAACTGGATGTTTCTTGTATACTCCCAATAGAGAATGGTTTGGTGGAGCATCTGTTCTCCTTACCAATGGATCAACATATAACGATCTATCATTTTATGACTACACGAGAAATTTTGGTCATTTTGTGGCTCAAAATCAAGAATTTTTGATAGAGTGAGCTCGTATTAAAGTGCTCAATGCTATAGATAGATCATATGCACAGCAGCTCAGAAAGGGAAGAGATGGACACGCAACACAGATAGCAGTTAAATTGAAAAAATATGGATTTGATATCGTCGATGCTGGGAATGCAGAAGAACCACAAGAGTTAACGAGTGTTATAATATATGGAGATGAAGATTACGATACAACCATCTCTTTGTTTGAAAGATTTTTTTCTATTTCAGATATCGAAAGAATTGTACATAATATAGAGGAAGAGGAAGAGGAAAATGAAAATCAAGAAAATGAGACTATGGAAATATTAGAGCAAGAGGAACCTCTCTATGATGCTGACTTAGTTATTATACTCTGAAATGAGTATCTTGATACAAGGCCTGAACAATTTAATTACAATATGTAATATTTACTTTTTTGATGTGTTATGTTAGCAAGTAGAAAAAAGGATATACTCGCTTTTATAGAGTCACTGGGTGTAGATGAAAAGACCGTTACACAGTTAGATCTTCTCGATCAGGCATTAACACATAAATCCTACGCAGCTGATTATGCTACAAATATCGCGCATAATGAAAGACTTGAATTTGTATGAGATGCTGTATTGGGTTCCGCTATCGCTACATTGCTCTGGATTAAGCACCCTGAGAAAAGCGAGGCAGATATGACATTGTATAAGATAGCACTTGTGAGAGAAGAGACTCTGTCCATGGTAGCGAAAAAAATGCACATAAATAATATTGTTCTTATAAGCAAAGGAGAGGAGAAAAACTGATGAAGAGATAAAGATGCTATATTATCGGATACACTTGAGGCAGTCATTGGTTATATAACTGTAGATTTGGGGTATGAGGTGGCCTATAAATTTGTAGAAAAATGGATTTATAAAGAAATAAGAACTATTTCTCCTGATACTGTTAAAAGCTATAAAACACAACTACAAGAATGGATGCAAAGTAGATATAAGACTATCCCTAATTATATCGAATCAGTTGAGAGACAAAGCTCTAATGGAAATGTAGAGTCATATCGTTCTGATGTCTATTTGTCTAAAGATATTATAGGACATGGATTTGGATCTAGCAAGAAAAAAGCACAAGAATCTGCAGCCAAAAATGCATTAAAAAAATTGACAGCTTGACAAGAGCAAGGAAATAAGTAGATTTTTGATAACTTCATGATATAGAAGCGTCTGAATTTTTAGTTCGTTTATAGAATAAGAATGTTTAGTATTATTAAAAGAACCTATCTTTGGCTTATTATCGGTGCAGTATTGATGGTATGATCTGTTGTGTTATTTTTTAGTAACATAAACCTTTCTATTGATTTTACTGGATGAATGAACGTCCGTGTTGCGACTGTTTTAGATGATGATTTTTCTTCATCATTTGGTCAATATACTGCGGAACAATGACTTGAGTGAATTGCTCCAGAAATCAAGGCTGAGGAATTTTTTACTGATATCATTGTAAAAACAACAGATAAGACTGATGAAGAAATCACACAAGTAGCAAGACTACTAGAACAATATCTCATAGAAAATAACCATATCGCTGACGAAGAATGAATCATACAGTCTTCTACTACCTGACCAAGCGTTGGTAGCTACATGCAATCTGCTGCTTTGAGAGCGATTATTATTTGATTGATATTTATGGTTGTCTATATGTTGTTCTCATTTGCAGGTATTAGAAAGTTTGTTTCTCCTGGAATATTATCATCAGTTACTGTTGTTACTATGCTTTTTGATATGCTTATTCCAGCTGGTGCATATGGAATTTTGATGATGATCAATCCAACCATACAAGTAGATACAGTATTTATCATAGCTATTCTTACTATCATGGGGTATAGTATCAATGATACGATTATTATATTTGATAGAGTGAGAGAAAATGCCGAAAAACTCGGCTGAGAAAAAAAGAAAAATGTCGTTCATGGAGAAATATTTGAAACAAGTATTCGACAAACTATGAGAAGATCTATTGGTACTTCATTATCAACATTATTGGTAGTGATAGCAATGTATGCATTTGGAACAGGCGTTATACAGATATTTGCATTTACGGTATGAATTGGTGTATTAGCAGGAACTGCTTCATCTATATTTATCGCAGCTCCATTAGCTTATTTGATGCTTGGAAAGTTTTGATCAGAACAAAAAAAGCTCTAACATGGATAATCAATTAGTTCGATTTGAAGATGCATACTGTTATTATTTTTGGAAAAAACACGGCATAGCCTCTACGTGGGGTTTATGACCGTGTTTTTTGGATATTTTTGACCAAAATATAGCAGACAAAGAAACTCATGATGTGATCAGACAATTACAATCTATGGGCAAAGATAATGAGTATGGACTACTTAATAGGCTTGACAATGATACTGCATGACTTCTTTACTTTGCAAAAGATATACGCTATAAACAAGATTGGAAAAAACTACAAAAAAAAGGTCATCTTATAAAATACTATCTAGCAGATATACAGGGAGATGTTACTTGGCAGCGTCAATGTATTGCTTATCCAATAATACATCATCCTCAAGCAAAGGATCGTATGATATGTATACAAAAAAATATAGACGAGTACAAATGAGCTCAATTCTGTGAGACACGAGTTGAAAAGCTCTACTATGATCCTATCAAAAACTATAGTTGTTTGCGTATTATGATTACTAAGTGAGTAAGACATCAGATCAGATGCCATCTTGCTAGTATTTGATGTCCTATCATCGGTGAGAAGATATACAAAAAAAAGAAAGATATGAGAGATCTTCATCTTTGGAGTATATGAATCAGTACTATTGCATAAACCTCTTAAACAAACGAGTCTGTTGCAATCCAGGTCCTACTATATCCCAAATACTAATAGATTGCTCTGGAGTCGTAAGCCTATCTTCGTTTTCTCATGTTCACGACGAATCTATTTGTATGATCGATTTACTATCTTTGTAATTTTTATAGTTATCTCCATAATATCTAGGCAAGTACCTATTGAGTATTTGTAAACTATATCCAATGATAGCATCTATGTATGGGTTTTGTAACCATGGTCATCATATCGCTTCTATAAAGAAATCATTATAATTTTGTTGATATAATTGGTCTAATAGGTTTGTTTCATACTCAATAAATGACTGAGCATCTTCTAAATTTTCTTGCACTTGTATTCAAGTACGTGTCGTTTGGTATCATGTTTGTGTATAATCAATACTAACAATTGATTGAGATGGTATTGGAAAGACTTCACCATCATAAAATTGGATAAAAGCAAATGTGTTATACAATGGTTTTGATGATGAAAACTCTATTCTTGTGGGTTTCATGATATGATATATATTGTTCACTGGTGAGGATTCTTTAATTTGGAATTTTCTTTCTTGATTGGGATTTGCTGAAGATCTTACTAGAACCTCAGAGGAAACATCACGTAACGTCATAGGGATATCTTTTATGATAATGTGGAGTTTTATGCCGTGATAGTCATAGAAATCCTCCATTTTTGGCACTGTATTGTATTTTGGTAGCGCGAGAAGTAATATAGCAACAGACAAACATATACTTGTAGGAACAATGACAATAGTGCGCCACCATGCATTACGCTTAATTCATCGTAATAGTATAGCAAAAAGTAGAACAAGTAATATGGCTATAGGACCAGGAAGTAATAATGCATATATAAAGAAAAAATAGAAAACAATAGCAACGTGACTGTATGCTATACCATAGATCGCAGTCTTCTCCCAAGACCATTGAGTCAATAACAAAGCGTAAGAAACGGCTAAGGATCATATAACATATCGTGCATATCGTTGTAGATCATATATAACGGAGGGGAATATAGTTGTATTATAATAGCTATATAGTTGTAATAAAAAAACTATAAATGCTAGCATTATAAGACTGTTTCTTGTGAGGTTTTTCATACTATAACACACTATGTTCTATAAAAACTATAGACGCTCTTGGCAATGTATTTTTTATCGTACTCACCACTTTCTCTTGGTTATTTTTAGCTTCATCTATATGGATGTGTAGGATGGATTCTTTTTCAACAGTGGTCTTCCTATCAACACGCGTATATCATTTACTATAATTAATTTTGCTTATTTTGCTCACTCATAGAGATAAGAGCTGTTGTATAGTTTTTTTTATCTGACGAGTTGGATACGGACAATATACTATAAGCATACAAAAAAACAGGATATAAATCCTGTTTTTTATAGTTAATTTCTCGTCTATTGGAAGCGTAAATTATTTGGAAGTGATAGTGTATCATCTTGGTTTCAAAATTCTTGATTTTGTATATAATTCAATGATTGTAAGATTGTATCTATATTATGCATATATCTTGGAGGAATATAATATGCACTTTCTATCTGTGAAACTAATTCCGTTGCTATCTTTATAGTATAGGTAAACTGTTTTGCTTCTTTTTGCGTAGCAGGTTGAGCTAATCAAAATGATTTGTATATATCTATTATTTTTGTTTGTAGAGATCTTACAGATTTTTGGATTATTTCATCATCTCAGCTGTTATATGCTTGTAGCAATGTCTTCATCTCCGCAGACAGTGAATCTTTTTGTAGATTATTACGAAGTGTATTATTTTGGTCTGGGTTTATTACTGTTTTTTCTTTGTCATCAGTAAGAATATCTAATTCTGACACTATCTCCTCATCTACCTGCACTTCCTCTTTTTCAAATGCATTAGATAATGCATCAATACTTAATTCTTCTTCTTTTTTTATATTATCCTCTACATCAACAAAAGCAACGGTTTGTGAAACATCTTTTTGTACAAGTATTGTTGTGATTTGTGTTTCATTATCAATAAGGGTGATATCATTTGGTGCTAGTGCAAGCGTCTGACTCGATTCAAGATCTGTTTCTAATTCGTCTTGATCGTCTTGTTGGTGTACGACACTAATTTTTGCTCCTTTATTTTCTACACGTTGACTATCTCCTTGTGTTGAAAGCTGAAAATGTGATGCTTGAGTCGCTTTCCCTTGACGAACGGTTATATCACTCGTTACTAATACAATATCTTGTGTTGTCATGTCTTTTAATGACTGTATTTCCACAAAATCTCCCTGCAATAATTCTATAGTATATGCATCTTCAAGGTGTTTATTGGTCGATAAGATAAACTTTGCTGGTCAAACTAGTTTAGCTTTTGTTTGTTCATCAATGTGAAATATCAATTCGGTTCCTGGCCTTAATGTGACCGTATCTCCATCACGAATTACACTCGTTTGGAGTGGTTTTCCATCGTGTTCGATAAGAAAGCTTCCATTAAAACGAACAACTTGTGCAATATATCATGCTTGTACAGAATCTGTGGTATTTTGTACAACTAAAGAATTGGTCATATAGCGGATATCATCACGAAAAAAATGTACGCCATATACTGCGAATACAAACAACAAGACAAAACTGGCATAGGCTATCTTCTTTGCAAATGCATATCTTTGGAGAAATGACTTTTTGATATCTCTTTGTGCGATGACTTTTTGATACAGAAGAAACTTCTCATTGTCAGTGAGGAACGTATGTTTCTGATGATGAAAATACTCTTTGAGTTTCATCTCTTCTGTCAACACAAATAAAATAAATTAGTTACATCCTTATATACGCACAAGTAGACAGTTTGTGACAAAAAAGTCTATATATTGGATATCTAAGTATTGTCACTATATATGTTATAAAAAAACCTCTCTTTTGAGAGGTTTTATGTATACTTAATCAATTAATGGTTAATTATATTATATATCACAAGATCCAATTTGTGCAAGTGAACTTAATGGTTGGTCTCCTGCATATTTTTGCCCATCTTGTGTAATCCATGTTGGAAATCATTCTACACCTGCTGCCTGACATTGGATACGACTCTCATCACAATCAATGAATGTTATCGAATCTACAGCATCGCCAAATCTTTCTTTCTGGTTTTGACAATGTGGACATCGTAAAGTTCCATACATAATAACACCTTTATCTGTCAAACATTGTGCTAATGCTTCTTTTTGATCTGCAGAATAACCTGACTGATCAATAGACCCACCTTGGTTTGCACATCCTGCAAGAACAAACATTCCCATAAATAATCATACTAACAATAATTTTTTCATAGTATTTATAAAAATATAAAAAGTAGTTTCACTGTAGCTGTTCACAAAAGTTTTGCAAGCGAAAGATGATATAATAAATATATCGTTGCAAATACAGCCTACAATAGTATAAATAGGTCTAGTTTATTTGTCTCTACACTTATATGAAAACAACAACATATGTCAGTATTTTCTTTGTACTATCTCTTCTTATCCTCACTGGATGTGGAAGTACAGATGTAACTGAAAATGAAAAGCTTGGATTTGAAATACAAGCATTATCAGTGAATGAACTATCTCCTATTGCTACACGAGAAAAGGTTGGATCACTTTTGGATCAACAACAAATAACTGTCACTGCTCAGGCTGCTGGTAGTGTGTCATCTATACCGTGAAGAGAGGGACAAAATGTACTGAGTGGAGAACCAATTATACAGCTAGCAGATACTATATCTTCCTATGGACTACAGGTTCAGAGAGCACAAAATGCATTGGACAGAGCTATAGCGCAAGAGGAACAAACTCGCTTGAGTTTAGAAGATGCAATAGTTGCTGCAGAAGCTAGTTTGGTTCAAGCAGAAGAAACGCTACGTGTGGCACAAGAAGGTGGAATATTATCATTAAGATGACAAGAGCTTTCTGCTGAACAAGCTCGTATTGCCAGTGAAAGTCAGCTTCAAAATATCCAAATAAATTTCACTAGTGAATATAATACACTCAAAGATCTTCTTGTCGATGTTGTAGATCGTGGAGACAGTATATTGGGTGTAACTGACAGATATAGAAACAATAATATAGAATTTAGCACGCTCCTTTCTGCAAAAGATACCCAACAAAGACGTATTGCAGAAACTCAACTTTTACAACTCTACCAGACTTTGGATGCAATAAATACATTGGATACTAATGACGTCCTCTGAGTACTAGATCCGATGACTAATGCTTATAATCAGATAGCAACATATTTAGCACAGATGCAACAAGTATTCATCAACACAGTAACAGCAGTCAATCTTCCTCAAGCACAACTAGATGGTTATGTACAGACATTTGCTAGCTTACAAACAAGAACACAATGATCGAGAGCATGATTTACTGCTTTTCGTACTCAAGCACTCAGTACACTCTCTGATATAGATGGATCACTAGCTGGAACTATTACAGAAGAAAGTGCTTCTATCAGTCTTGAATCTACTCGTCTCAATACTGAAAATACTACCACTAATGCTGAAATTGCTCTAGCAAATGCTGAGCGTGCCTATATCCAAGCACAAAACAATAGAGAGCAACAAATTGCAATACTCCAGACACAGATCCAAGACGCACAGATTGCGTATCAAGATACTCTCAGGCAAGCAGCAAAACTTAGCGTCTGATCGCCTGTGCGTGGTGCACTCTGAGAGATACTCGTAACCCCTGGGCAAGAAGTACAACCAGGAACACCATTGTTTTCTGTGATAGGGACAGACAATCAACTCTTGCAATTTACGGTTAATGAAAAAGAATTGTGATATCTTGCTGTATGACAAGAGGTGACTATAGAGCACAATAACGAACAGATTTCGTGATATATCCAAAGTATCCCTCGTCTTGCCAATAATACTATGCAATATAGAGTCGTTGTGTCTGCAGATCGTGCATTATCGAC
>SKIU01000019.1 GCA_007116275.1 candidate division SR1 bacterium
ATGGTTCTGCTGATTTGTTCTTCCATTACTCTCAAATCGAAGGATATGATGAAGGAGTTAGAGTGGATGAAGGAGCTCGTGTTCAATACACAGTTGGGGAAGGAAGAAAAGGTCCTCAAGCTGAAAATGTTGCTTTGATCGAAGAAGAAGCTGCAGAATAATTGACACATTAAAGTTAGTACTATAGATGCATACAATTATAATCATATAATATATAGCATACTACGAATACTACACAAAAAACAAGGATACGTCCTTGTTTTTTGTTTTTGTTGAAACTGTTTTAGTTTGTGTTAGTCTTTAAACTGTTTTAGCTCCGGGAGATGTTGCTTTTGATACTTGTAGATTCTGTTTTTTCTGTTTGTGGATTTGTTTTGCTTTTGGTTGGTTTGTGCGCAGGAGTTTTAGTCGTATTGGTTTCTGATTTCATACTCAGTGATACTTTTTCTCTGTCTAGATCAATATCTATAACTTTAACATTTATTTTTTGTCCTAGTGATACGATATCAATAGGATGTGATACGTACTTATCTGCCATCTGTGATTTGTGTACAAGTCCATCGTTATGTAATCCAATATCAACAAAAGCTCCAAAATCGGTAATGTTTCTTACAATCCCTTCTAGTTTCATACCTATTGTTAGATCTTTGATTTCCATTATTTCTGCAGTGAATGATGGTGGATCTATATCATCCCTGGGGTCTTGTCATGGACGCTGGAGTTCTTTGATTATATCATTGAGCGTCTCATACCCGATATCGTATTTTTCTGATCGCTGTTGGATTTGATCGTCATTGATTGTTATAGAAATAGGCAGTTGTAGTGTGTTCTTTTTTATATCTAATTCTTTTTCTATTATTTGGTAAGTTGTATTATATGTCTCGGGGTGGATACCTGTTGCATCAAGTGGTTCTTTTCCATTGATTATTCTTAAAAATCATACTGCTTGTTCGTATGATTTAGGTCACAGTCACTTTACTTTTTTTAGTTGTGTTTTGCTTGTGAATGCTCAATGTTCGTCACGGTAGGAAACGATATTTTTTGCCGTAGTTGCTGTGAGTCATGCGATATGTTGGAGTAGTGTGTAACTTGCTGTATTTACATTTACTCCTATACTATTTACTGTGTCTTCTACTTTTTCATCCAGTTTTTGTCCTAAGAATTTTTGATCAACATCGTGTTGATATTGTCCTACACCGATGGATTTAGGATCTATTTTCGTTAATTCAGCTAGTGGATCTTGTACTCTATGTGCAATACTTATTGCACCTCTAATAGTAACATCGAGATTTGGATATTCTTCTTGTGCAAGTTTGGAAGCTGAATAAACAGATGCTCATGCTTCTGATACGATCATATAATCTATGTCTAGTTTGTGTTTTTGGATCATATCTTTGATGAATACAGCAGATTCACGTGATGCTGTTCCATTTCCTATTACAATAAGATCGAGGTTGTATTTTTTGATAAGTGCTAGAATAGTATCTTCGGATTCTTTGGTTTTGTTTTGTGGATCAGTAGGATATATAACATCTTTGGCTAAAAACTTTCCTGTTTCATCAACAGCAGCAAGTTTACACCCAGTACGAAATGCAGGGTCAAATCATAAAACTCTTCTTCCTCTTACGGGTGGAGTGAGGAGTAACTGTCTCATATTTTCTCCAAAAACTTTAATAGCTGCTTCGTCTGCTCGTTGTTTTTTGTCTGATCTAGATTCTCTTTCTAATGATGGCATAAGTAATCTTTTTAGTCCGTCTTTGATTGCTTCTTCAAGATATGACACACTTGTATTGTGTTGTTTTGGGACGAAATATTTTGCGGCAAGGTTGTAGATATATTGGTTGGATCGATCTAATGATACAGATAGCTGTTTTTCTTGCTCAGCTCTACAGATAGCTAGGTATGCGTATGATGGCATGTCTGCCAACTTTTTTTTATAATCTCCATATATCTTGTATACTCCGTTTGGATTAAATTTTTTAGTGGCTTTAGTTTTGAGAGCAACTTGGCTGTTTTGTTGTTGTCTGATGTCATCTCTTAATGATGCGTGATCAGAAACTTCTTCTGCTATGATGTCCTGTGCTCATTGTATTGCTTCTTGTTGTGATCATACGTTTGTTTTTTTGTCGTCAGTTTTGTTGATATATTTTTTTGCTTCTTGTCAAAAATCTTGTTCTGATAATGTGCATTTTTTTAGTATATCGGCTAATGGTTCAAGTCACTTAGCCTTAGCTATAGTTGCTTTGGATGTTTTTTTCTCTTTGAATGGTCTATATAAATCTTCTACCTTTGCTAAATTCTCTGCTTGATTGATCTGTGTGCGAAGTTCATCGGTAAGTAATCATTTTTCGTCGATAAGACGTAATACCGCATCTTTACGAGCTTCAAGATTTTTTGTATAACTGTAGATATCATGAAAATCACGCAGTTGTTCATCCGTTGCTCATTGTGTTAGCTCTTTACGATATCTTGCTATAAATGGAACAGTATTTCCTTGATCGAGGAGTGTGATAATAGTTTTTACTCTATCTATTTCCATTCCTGTATTGCTTGCGATAAGCTGTGTTAATGTATTGCTCATTTTGTTCTTATATAAATAAACATAGCTCTATGGATAATGATATGTTGTGTAAAATACATAGATTTTTTGTTTTTTAGTATGTTATTATGTTATATACTTGTATGATGTGTAGAAAATAGTATACTCTTTTATTATTTATTTTTCTGTTGTAGTAGTTTATGATTTTTATCTATAAATATCTCAAACCTTATCGTAAACTACTGTTGTTTGCACTTTTTTGTGCTACAGTTAATCAAGTTTTTTCTCTCTTGGACCCTCAAATATTTAGGCTTATTATCGATAATTACGTCTCTCGTTTTCAAGAACTTTCGAGGGATGATTTTGTATTGGGTGTTTGATTATTGTTATTAGCAAGTGTTGGTGTTGCAATGGTTTCAAGAATAGCAAAGAATATCCAAGATTATGTTTCCAATATGTTGACACAAAAAATAGGTATGAAATTGTATCAAGAAACTCTCTCTCATCTATTTACTTTGCCATATAAGGTCTTCGAGGATCAGCAATCAGGACAGATATTAGAAAAACTTTTGAAAGCTAGGCAAAATATACAAGAGTTCATAACAAACCTTATTACGATATTGTTTACTTCAGTTGTTTGATTGTCTTTTGTTATAATCTATGCGGCTACGGTTCATTGGTTAATATCACTTATGTATGCTCTTTTGCTTCCGATTATGGGAACAGTGATGTTGTTGATGTCTAAAAAAATCAAGTCGGCACAGTCTGCTATTGTTACGGAAAGTGCTGATTTGAGTGGATCGACAACAGAAACTCTTCGCAACATTGCCTTAGTTAAGTCTTTATGACTAGAGCAACAAGAATTGGATAGACTTGAAACTACCAATATTCAGTTGCTTGGATTGGAGATTAAGAAAATCAAACTTATTAGGATATTAGAATTTTTTCAATGAACTCTTATAAATTTGGTACGTGTCATTCTTATGGGTACTATGTTTTGGTTAGTTTGGAGACAGAGTATCTCTTTGGGAGAATTTTTCTCACTGTATTTTTATTCATTTTTTATATTTTCTCCTTTGTATCAGTTTGGTCTTGTTATGCAAAACTATCAAGAAGCAAAAGCAAGCGATCAGTTAGTCAAAGAGCTTTTGGCTCTGGGTACCAATGATGTTGTACAGTATGGAAATGAAGTCCTTGACTCTATTTATGATGTACAATTTGATAAAGTCTCTTTTTCTTATACTAAAGATAAAGCAGTGCTTCGTGACATATCTTGGCATGCTGAGCAATGAAATACTATAGCTTTTGTATGACCTTCATGATCAGGAAAATCTACTATTATTAAGCTTTTGTTATGACTCTATCAGCCTGTCAGTGGTAATGTTTGTATCAATGGAAAATCTATATTGGAATATGACAGTATGATACTCAAAAAATCTGTCGGCTATGTTTCTCAAGAATCTCAACTTTTTGCTTGAACAATAAGAGAAAATTTACTTTTTGTAAAACCTGATGCTACTGATGAGGAAATGAGTGCAGTTTTAGCTTCTGCACAAATTGATACACTCATCATAGATAGTGAATATGGTCTGGATACAAAGATAGGAGAATGAGGGTTGAAACTGTCATGATGACAAAGACAAAGATTGGCTATTGCGAGAGCTCTTCTTCGTAAGCCATCTTTACTGATATTTGATGAGGCTACATCAAGTTTGGATAC
>SKIU01000056.1 GCA_007116275.1 candidate division SR1 bacterium
CAAGAGATGCAACAGTTTGTAAATGATACCGATATCCAACGAGAAAATAATGCACTTGAAGAAATCTTTGTGCGTATGGCGATGGGAAGACCATGAGTACTCTTCCAGTTATCACAGTTGGATAGCGATGTACAAAAGATATTTTTGCAGGCATTGCAAGCCTTACAAGATAAAAGATCAACCAAAGAACAGCATGCAGCACTACTTGCTATACATAAGGAAGGATATCTCCATACATTTCTCGATGCTTGGATTGCACAGGCTATTACTCATTACCCAGATCGTGTATCTCCTCGATTAGCTATGAAGAAAAAACTCCAAACCAATGTTAATGTGGAGCGTTTATTGTTATCAGCAGTACTTGACTAACTAATCTTGTGGTCTAACATGAATAGTCTCACGAGGATATGAAAACTGTATATTATTCTCCTTGAAAACTTGTGATATCTTATGTCTTATCTGCGATCCAATAACAAAATCAGTAACATGACTTTGGACAGGACTATAAAAATAATAACAAACAAGATCGTATCACTTTTCACTAAAATTATGGATATGTATAGCTGTCTGATCATTGTGAGAAACGTGTTCATTATCGTTGATACAGGTAGTAAGAAGGTTTTTTACCATATCTACGTCGTAGTGACGCGCTATACTGATATGGATCTCTGCCCTCACTAGTGGTTCATAATGTTTGGTCTGCATAGGGGTATGTAGAAGTTTGCTATTGGGAATAATAACTCTCTGTTTGCTCAAAGTTCTCACGACTGTATATCTGATATGAAACTCCTCTACAGTAACGAGCTGGTTGATCGTTCCGAGGAGTTGGATTTTTTGCCCAACTTTGAGATGTGGATTACTTAGCAAAATAACTCCTGCAATCATATTACCCATGGTAGTTTCCATGGCAAATCATATAGCTACAGTCATTCATCATAAAATAATCGCAGTACTCAATCATACGATCTCTAGTGATACCAAAAAAGCACATATCATAAGAAAAATAAACAATATATGACTGATAAGTTGTGCTGATCTTTCGGTATATTTGTTGGGGTGAATCACATCACCAATAATTTTTTGTTTAACGTTATTGCTAACAATAGAAATAATATAATAAAAAATCAATAATGTACCACCAGCTAGCGCAAATTGTACCAAAAAATCCATTCATTGATTGGCTATAAGACTTGATAAATTTTCTCGTAATTGATTAATCATGAGTAGGCATAGTCGGTACTAAAGTTTAACCTGTTTTTGTTTGTTATGTTGTAACACTTGTTGGACACTTTCCTGATAAACTGGATCGTCAAAGGTCAATGTGACATGTGGGTATGCCATTTGTAATCCATTTTCAGCAAATGCTTTAACCACCGCTTCATGGATATGACCTATGACATAGTCAGCAAGCATGCCAGCATTTGGATCGAAAAAGAAAATACATTTTAGTGCAATCTCACTTGGTTCAAAGCTAGTGACATATACTTTGGTACTTTGTTTTTCCTTGATAAAGTCAAATTTATTAATCGTATCAGTAATGACACTAATAGCTTTATCTACATCCGAATTGTAATGTACGCCTATTGTTGTTTTTAATTTGATAATATCTTCCGAACTAAATGTCTTGATCGGAGCAGAGATAAGTGTCATGTTTGGTAGTATAACTTGTCTAAGATCAAGTGTTCTAATAGTCGTGTATCTTATCGTTATCTGTTCTATTCTTCCAAAATATGCTTTATCTGCATCTACTTCGATAACATCTCCAAGCTTAAGCTCCTTGGTATACAGTATCATCATACCAGCGATCATATTCCCCAGTATTTCCTTGAAAGCAAGTCATACACCAAAAGATATTCATCATAAAATCAATCAAACATTAAATCATACCATCTCAAACCCAATAAAAAACGCGAATATAACCATAATATAAAAAACGACATCACGCATAAGATTTGCGACTCTATAGGAGTGTTCTTTGTTTTCTATAGAACTATGATTGATGATATTTCTTCTTACTACTCCTGCTATTACCTTCCCCAAAAGGATAAATACAATAACAAGAATAATTGCTCATAGTATCTGTAAGATAAGTCCTCATACATCAAAACCTACTATACTACTGATGGTGCCTGATGTGCTAGCAACTTCTTCTGATACTTCTGGAGTCATGATAGTAACAAATAATAATAAAGACTATACTACTATAGAGTATAACTATCATCACATATCTACACAAGAAATGTCTCTCCAGAGGTAAATAACACATTATCTTCTTGTAAAAATATGATATAATATGTATACTCTCCTTGTATTGCAGTCGCATTTCACTACATACAAAGGGCTTTATTATTTGTTTATTACTTGATGGATACTAACAAAACTGTTTCATATAGTACGTGGATTATTGGTATTATTATAGCAGCTGTTATTGCTGTAGTTATATATTCCAATATCAATCGTTCGCAAAATGCCGAACCTGAACAGATCACTATACTCGAACAGCATGATCGAGAGATAGGAGACAATATTTCTTTAACAGGGACTATGGAAAGTGACGGTGATTTACGTTTCTATACGCACACTATCCAAACAGAAAACTATGGTACAATTGGTTTGAGAAGCAGAGAAAATCTTAATGCTTACAAGTGACCAGTTGCAGTGGAGTGAGAGATAGAAAGAGTGATAGAAGATATACAGTTGGTTGTGGTAAACGTCTCCAACGTAACATTACTTCCAGACGCTACAGAAACTGACGAAGAGGACCAAGAAGAAACTAATGCCCAATATATACGCAGGGCAGGAATATACTTCCCTACATCATTTTTTGACCTGTACGGTGAGCCTAATACCCTTACACCAGGCACTATAACTATCACCCAATGAGAAGACCAATACAATATCCAATATTTCCTTTGTACACAAGATGAGACAGATACAGATTGTGGATACCTAGCGTCTAGCTTCACTGAGACAGCATCAAAAGTATTTACAACCGCAGATGGTATGACATTTTACAAGATGTCAGAAGCAGATTCATGGTTTAGTCATAATGAAGAACTATTTGGATATTTCTTTAATGATATTAGTGAACAAAATCTTCTCGCACTGACAAGACAAATTGATTTCCCAACACTCAAATCAGTAGAACAAAGAGTTCTGCCAAATATCGCAAACCTCTGTAATGATGGATCTACAAGAATGTGATCAGCAGATCAATACGCATTGATGATACAATCATCAGTATTGCATCTAGCTATAACCTGATCAGTAGGCACACAGGAAGCAAGCTGTGAACTTGTTATTGATTATGCCCAAAAAGATAATGCACTCATGACACAGTTTGTAGTACAAGAGGGAGAAAATGACGAGGAAGAAGATGATAAAGAACCAGAAGAAATAGAAGAAGAACCGACTGAACCTGTTATAAGACCAACTCCATTTGATACAAGTGTAGAACAATTCTCTATTAGCTTAGAAAATCCATTTGTATTTACATCCAGTAGAGGGCATACACTCACTTTCCCGAGCCAAAACATTGCATTTGCTCCTGCAGAATTTGATAATAATCCAGTGATATCATCTGCCTGATGTTATGCACAACAACACATGGTTTCTTATGCCAACAAACCACAACTAGAAACGCAACCAAGTATTATAATTTACGAATGTAGAAGTGCTTTAGAAGCAGATACACTACCAGAACAATATATTTCTTATCCGCTTGAGGAAGGGAAAAATTTTATCGTCTATGTAATAGATGGTTCTCGACGAGATTTCGCAAATAATATAGTTGTCTCTTCAGTAGAGTAGTAGTCACTATATCATATCTCTATGCTTTTATTCGTCATCATCGATAGCACTAACAATTTTTTTATAAATCTTAAACCGATACGTTGCAAAAAAAGCTTCAATAATTCCATTAATATATGCTGTTCATAACAATAGCGCTATAGAGACAATAACGATAATAGTTCATACAGTTGCCGAATCAATAATATTGAGCCGGCTTGCTATATACATTAACACAAAGGGTATTCCAACCACAAGAATAATATTCACCAAAAATCTTACTAATAAGAGTAATTCTAACATGACAAACTTTGTTGTTTGCCATAGATTTCTCATAGCATAAAAAGCACTACGCTTGATGGCATCATACATACCCAGTTTTTCTATGACAATAATGTATCTTGCATAGGGCCACAACAATGTCACTATCAATATACTCAATCCCCAGATACCAAA
>SKIU01000080.1 GCA_007116275.1 candidate division SR1 bacterium
AAGTTGTCACTTGGCAGTGGGTTTTTTGCTTGAAAATTGATCGTTGATAAACCGGCTATAGTTAAGGTGTTTCTCTTTGATTGAGTTCTAATTTGTCCTATAATAGCATTATGAATATAGTTTATACCTGTCGAGATTATTGTCTTTATCCTTTTTGATTTCTAGGGAGTTATCGTTCTTCTCAATTGACATGTACTAATGCTTCTCTAGTATATAAATGATTTTACTTCAAAATTTTATATAGTATTTTTATATATCCTATAGTTGTTTAACTATACCCTTGCTCAGGTTCCATCTAATAATTTTTTTACTTGGTTTCATTCATCAAATTCCTTGAATAATGTAGCTCTTGTTTCTGGTGTTAGTTCTCTCATTTTTAAATCTTTCCCATTTGGGTATGGTAACTCTGATGTTTCAATTTCTTTTCTTTTGCTATTAGTCCCTGGTATCTCTTTTGGTTTGAATGTTCCCATCTTTTATTATTGGTTATGGTATAAAGTTTATTATTTTAATTATAATTATTTTTATTGAAAAGTCAATAGAATGTTGTTTTTTTGTGGACTGTCTTACTTATAAACTTGCAGAATCTTAGTTATTGTATTATACTTAGATGTTTATATCTATTCTTCTCATGCAGTTACGTCGTGTAAAGATATCCAATGTCTTAAGCTTTCCGTATCAGCGCTCATTTAAGAAGTTTGCATGAGTCGTTTTTGATACAGGGGAAAAGGCGGTAACTAATACTCTTATATGACCTAATGGATCAGGTAAGAGTAACTTTTTGGATATAGTAAGTCAAGTCTTTAGAGCGTGATTGTTTGTTGACTATGTGTATCATAAGGAGTTGGTGCATGTATGATGATTTTCCTTAGAAAAAGTAATTGTAACTAATCAATTGAGACTAGAAAATATGCAAAAACATTTTTTATATCCAGATAAGAAATCTAAAGTTTCGATCGATATTGTTTTCAATGAAAATGATTATGACAACTTGTTTTTTCTTTGTAAATATCGTGAGACAATTAATGCTATCATACAAAAATACTCCTCTCTTCGCTTTCACTTTGCTGCTGTAGATTATGAGCAATTATTGTTTTATAATACTATTGCTTTGGATTTTACTATCAATACAGAAAAACAAAAAGTGATTTTGCATAGGAAATGATTGTCTCCTGAACAGCAATTTTTGGTATCATATCTGCAGCATATAGAGCTTATACAAATATGTATGAGTTTGTATAATGATTATGAGAGAGAATCATGATCAAGGAAGTGGTATCCTCTTAAAAATACTTTTGCTATTTTGTCTTCTTCTAGAGGTCTTGCTGTACAGTCTCTTGTTGAAGATATGTCTGTAATGTCTGTAGATACAAAGAGTGTTCTTCTGTCTCAAGATAGTGCTAAGTCTGATCCGACTGTGGGTTATACTTTATGTTTATCGAAGATAATGTATTATGTTAGATATGCTCATGATACTTGTGAAATGGATATGCAGTCATGTATTGATAACGCTATCAAAGACAATAATTATATAGCTTCTTTGAATGCTATGATTCAGAAATACTTGGGTTATTCATTGCAAGTTGATTATGAAGATGGTTTATTTTATTTTGGTCTAGTGGACAGGACTTGACAGCATTATTATGATTTTTCTATGCTTAGTTCTGGTGAGCAGTCTTTTCTGCTTATTGTTATGAGTCTGTATGGTTATGATATGGAAAACGGTTTGATGGTTATTGATGAACCTGAAATACATTTACATCCTCAAATGCAACAACAGTTTGTTGATATGATAGATGATATGAGCGAAAAATGGAAGATGCAGTTTATCATTGCCACACACTCTCCTATTATGATCAATGAGAAAAATGTATGACATGTTTATAAATTTTCTAAGTCTAAAACAGATACTGTTGTGCAAAATCCTCCTTATAAAAAATTGGGTACTGATGAAGCCAATCTTATACATATGTTGAAGTTTGGTAATGTAGCTAAGATATTTTTTGTGGATACTATTATTATGGTAGAAGGCGAGACAGATGCCTATTTCTTTGATCACTATCTGAGTTATTTGCGTAAGCATGTTACTTGGTGACATATGATACAGAATTATGAGATTGTTAATATTAATGGGAAATGAAGCTATCGTAAATGGGAGAAATTTTTATCTAAGTTTGGTTTGCGTAGTTTCTTTATCGGTGATTGGGATAATGTATTGGATAGGGGTATAGTCTCTTTGCAAGATGTGTATGATAAGATAGACAAAATACGCCATACGCATCATATCCAAAAAATCCAACGTTATGGTAAGTTGGTGCATTTATTGTCTGAAAAATTTCCAGATGCGCATGCTTATTTAAATAGCTATATCGAAAGTCTTTATGCTAAAAATCTTTTTATCCTCAAAAAAGGAGATCTAGAAACATATCTAGGGCTACCCATTAAGTGACTGGATGAAGTAGTTTCTTTTTGTCATCATCATTTTAATAAATGGATGGATGATAGTCGTTATGATTCTTTTAGAAAAGAACTGGATGATATATTTTTGGCTATATTTACGGTTGACTAACCTTGTGTCATAAACAATATTGCGATAAATATAAACAATAGTGATAATCCAAGGTAAATGATGTTTTTGAGTTTTTCACTCTTTAGTCATCATTGTATTTCTGTTAATTTTGATTCAAGCTTTTCTTTCTCGATCATTGCAGCTTGTTTTTCCTTATTGTAATCTGGCAGAGCTATCATGTGTTGTATTTTGGTTTCTAGTTCCCCTACTCTCTGTTGGAGCATAAATATTACTTTATTTTTTTCTTCTATCATTTTATCTTTTTCTTTGAAAACAAGAAAAAATTTATCGATTTTTTCGTCTAATGCATCTAGTGAGGTATCGTTTTTGGTCGCTAATGATTTACTTTTGGATTTGGTTGATGTTGATGATACGATTTCTGATTTTGGTTCTTGACGTAATGATGCAAATTCTTTGCTCAATAGGTCTACTTCTTCTTGCGCGACGATTACTTTGTTAGCTATCTTCTTGTAGCTTAATTTTCCGTTCTTGATGTATCTATCGATAGTTCTTGTAGATACTCATAATTTTTTAGCAGCAGCTTTTCTGCTTACATTATAGGTCTTGCTCATGGTTATTGTATTCAAATATCAAAGTAAAGATTGGGTTTTTCTTTGTTTGTGTTTATTTTTTTGTTGTCTATTTGTTATTTACATATCAAATTTATTTTTGTTTGTACTTTTCTTTACATCCTCAATAAATCCTTGTACAGCAAATGTAGTGAGTGATCATAGTATCATACCTCATACCACAAACAGTCGAAAGCCTGTATGATATGCTATCTCTTTCCCAAAGAAATATAATCTTATACCATACGCGATGTTCTGGAAGTATGGAACGAGAAGTAATAAGAATACGATAATAGCTCCGACAAGCATAGATTTTTTTAGCATTTTAGAGTATTTTTTTGAGGATAAAGTAAGCTAGTGATATAACAACAGAAAGTATAAGTGTCTCTATTAGATTTCCTATAGTAACTTGTATACCAATGTTGCTTGTGTTCATTACATATCAAAATACGTAGATGATAGCTATATTTATGATAACACTAGACAGTCAGAATGTAAGTATCGAGAATGGTATCGCGAATATCTTTATGATTCCTTTGAGTACTACATTGAAAAACCAAAATACTGCTCACAGTATTGCAAACATAAGGTATATGTTTGTACCTGCTTGGTTGATAACATCAAATCATAACTCAGGAATATACTCACTTACTATATATAGTATGACTGCGTTTGCGATGATACTCCCTACAAAATGCGCAATAAGACGTAACATTCTTGCTTATTGTTTGTATAAAACATTGTTATTGACATACAATGATGTCATCTGTATACACATTTGTCTACTTATATCAAGTTCTTTTATGTGTTATATAGTATGTCGTCGAAATGTTCTTGAATTCAGTCGTTTATGTACTTATGTATTGCATTTTTACAAGCTAAGAGTGCTATAACTGCGGCTCTTTTTCTCCTTGTAGAAACGACAAAATCGTGAGATTCGATAGTGTTTAGATCTCGTGATAGTATATCTTGTATTTTTTCTCCAACGATTATATCCCCTAAAAATGTTGCTGCTCCTTTGCTGATGCGAGACAATTCTCCACTATAGCTATATGCTTGGATAGTGTCATCTTGTATTTTTAGATATATAGTAATTTTGTCTCCACAGAGTGGATTTCATTCTACTTGTGTGATATTGGGATCGTCTATTTTTTTGTCATATGTTGGATTTTGTATATAGCTTTCTACTATATGATTACTCATGTTACGTGTAAAATATGAAATATAGGATTATCCTTCGATGGCATTCTTGGCAGACATAATCTCAGAAACTTCTTGTGTTACTGCTGCTTGACGTGCTTTATTATAAGAAAGTTTGAGGCTTTTGATGACACTTATAGAGTTATCTTTTGCGTTTTTCATGGCAATCATACGAGCGGCATATTCTCCTGTTTTGTTCTGGAGAACGGCTCCATAGACAACATGTTGTATAAGTTGTTCTTTGATTTCTTTTGCTAAATCAGGTTTGCTTGGCTCTAAGAGAACATCTTTGTTTTCCATATCTTCTGTCATAAAGTCATTGATGTCTATGTCGATTTGTTCGGCGAAAAACTCATATTCTTGTTTGTTTAATGGGAATAGCTGTATATCGATAGGTGTTTGTTTGATAGCATTATCGAAGTAATTGAAATGTAGGCGGATAGCGTTGTATTGTTCTATTTCTATAGCGTTTCTTAAAAATACATATAAATCTCTTAGGTCATCACTAATGAAATTATCTTTTAGTGTTATTTGTCATCCTACTGTGAAATTTGATCTTGTGAAAAATTCTAGTGTTTTTTTTCCTACGCAGAATATTTCTATATTGTTTTTGTTCTCTTCGTGTTTGGTAAATACGCTCTTAAAGAGTCTATTGTTGAGTCAGCCACAGAGTCATCTATCGGTTCCTACTACAATAATGAGATCTTTTTTCTTGTTGTTTTCTTGTGGTGGTTTATCAGTGAATAATTTTTCTGTATTATTTACTACTTGTACTATTTTGAGAAACTCTACCATGAATGCTTTGTATCATTCTGTTTGGCTTTTGTTTTTTTGTAGTTTGACTGTTGCAACCACTTCTAGTGCCTTTGTTATTTGTTTTATGTTCTCGGTTGATTTGATTTGTCCTTTGATCTGCTTTGTATTAACCATGGGCTTTCTCTAGGTAAGGTAAAGAAGTTTTTTTATCTATTGATTACAGTCTATAAAAAAATGCTTTTTTTGCAAGCATTTTATACATTATTATGGTATTATTTACTGTGATTTTTGTCGAAGTTGTTCGGTGAGTGATTTCATCATCTGGATACTCTTTTTGCTCATTTCTAAGAAGCTTTTAGTTGCCAATATCTCAAAACTATCTATGGCTCATTCGTTTTCGGTAATATGTAGGAAAAATTTGTGTGAACTAATTTGTAAAAGTACATCGTATTTTTGTGTATCTATTTGTGTGAAGTCTGCTTGTATTGCCCCAAATGCCACGTGTCTTGTGAGATCGGTTGTGTTGTGGAATACTGCAGTGTTCATCGAATATATTAGCACACAAATAAAAAAATGTCATACTTTGGGTTTAGTGTTTTTGGCGGTGAATGCAATAGAAAATTGTTCCAATTTTTATGGAAAAATTGGTTTGATTTTTTGTGCAAAGTCATTATATTTTTTTTAGTGTTTTAGTTTGTGTAGTCTTGTGTTTATGAAAAATTCTTTTTTTGAACCTTTGGTTGTTGCTGTATTGAAACATAAACATAAGATTTTGACTATGGAGAAAATTAAGGCTATATTTGCTCGTGTGATGGGTTCAGAATATAGTGATAAGAAAATGTATAAGATGTTGTATTATATGAAAAATAGATGATATCTGATTACCATCAAAAAAAATATCTATTTTGTTACGCTTATGGACGATGAATATACTCAAGAATGGCTGATAGATAGGTTTTATCGGGAGTTGGTCAAGAAACATTGTAAAGAGTATGTCTTCTCTCGTTGGTATATTTGATGAATAAAGGCATTAGAATTGCATTTTTCTGCTTATGATATCCCTGATGAAATTATGATTGTGAATGCAGATAAACAATCTACTGAGGTTATTATGTTTGATAAAAAAGTGCTTTTTAAAACTTATGTATCTGGATGAAAAAATCTTTTCTCTCTTTATAAAAAATATGTACAAAAAATTTCTTTATGAAGGACTACTCTTCCTGTTATTTGTCCAGAGATAGCACTGTTAGAGAGTTTGTATAACCCATCGATTGTACACAAAGGTTACATCGAATGACTTGTTAAGAAGATGCTCAAAAAATATAAGAACACCCTTGATCCTGCTATATGGGCGGTTGTTGTGAGGAATAATAAACATCACTCAAGTATTAATAGATTGTATGATCTGGCACAATGAGTTGATAAAAAATTGGCTTGAACCATCTTGGCAGTTATTAAAAAATATAGTTATATATTAACATAAATTTATGTTGTTTTATGTTGTATAATTTGCATATTTTATTGTTTATTGTTATAATATTATAGCTTTATTATTGCTTTGACTCTATGGAACAGTGATTATTTTCATGGTGGGATTTGTTAGGATGACTTGCTTTGTTCTTGTTTGGTATCCATATTTTTTCTGATAGTATTAAACAAGTCTGAAGCATTGCTCTGAAAAGATTTCTTCGTACAACGACGAGTACTCCTATTAAGGGTATTTTTTCTGGTACCTTGGTTACAGCTATTTTGCAAAGTAGTACCGTCGTTACTGTTATGATATTGGGTTTTGTTTGAGCAAATTTGATTACCCTGTGAAGTGCGATATGAGCAATGGTTGGTGCAAGTATTTGAACTACAATGACTTCTTGGATTATCGCTGTTTTGTGATTTAAGCTTGATATTGCTGTGATTGCATTACCTATCATTACTATAGCATGATTTTCTATTTTTATCTTTTCTAAGTATAGAAAACTCAAATATGCAGCTTTGTTTTTGTTTGGATTTGGATTGTTGTTGTTTGGTCTAGATATGATGAAAGATAGTATTGGTGCTTTGCAAGAAGTCTTTGATATGTCGGCATATTTGCATCTTCCTTCGATTGGATTTATTTTTTTGGGTATGCTACTTACTATTATTTTACAATCTAGTAGTGCAACCAATGCTATTACTATCACTTCAGTTAGTACAGGACTTATACCTCTTCCTATAGGTATGATGATGATATTATGATCACATATGTGAACATCATTTACATCGGTTATTATTTGATTGGTAGGAACTAGAACTCAAAAACAAGTAGCTAGTGTGCATGTTGTTTTTAATGTTTTTGCCGCGCTTGTGTGATTTGCTTTGATCCAGCCATTCTTTTGGTTTATGGCTCAAATTTTAGGTATTGCAGCAGATGATGTTATTGGTTTAGCCATATTTCATACATGATTTACTCTTATATGAGCTATTCTTTTTTTCCCCATGATACCTGCTCTATATCGTTTTCTTGAAAAAATATTTGTGGAGAAAAGGTCTCTATATCTTTCTGTGATGGATGTGGATAAGGATGATGTGGATACCTGATTGATTGCCTGTCGTCAAGATATTGTTGCTTTAGCTAAAGATGTGCTGCAGTATAATGTATCATTGTTTCATATAGATTATCATAAATTGGTACAGAAAGACCTTGATTACTCTTTTGAGCAATATAGTTTGAATATCGATGCTTTGGATAAGATGTATGAGCATATTAAACTAACTGAGGCACACCTTATTCAGTATTGTATACATTTGCAGTACAACGATGAAGATAAACTTTTTTCTGCAAGAGTTGTAGAGTTTAATTATGCTATCATGCAATTTTTACAGTCTGCAAAGATGCTCAAAGATATTAGTCATAACATAGAGGAAGTTGTTCGGTCTGAAAAAGCAGAACTACAAAAGCAGGCTGCCTCTTTTGCTGGGAGAATATGGAATATGTATGTAGATGTATTAGATATTTTTGCTTTGGATGATCATGGACAGCAGTATATACAACTATTCCAATTATTTCGTCAGTTGAAAATAGATGATAGAAAGTACCTTACGATCATTCATGATTTGGTTGATGCTAATGTGGTTTCTGCTGAGGAACTTAGTGATCTTCTTAGAGTAAACCGTTATGTGTACAATTCTTCTAAGAGTTATCTTCTTGCTATGAGAGAGTTGTTGTTGGTAAGAAAGGAAAGAGATGTTATGGAACAACAGGTTGATAAAGATGTGGAAGGAGTTATTCCTGTATTGACTCGTGACGATGTGTCCGTAGAAGATATCATCCAAGGATCATAAATATAATAAAGAAATATTGGCTTTTGGTAAACAATCGAATGAATTCTGACTGGCTATCTACTCTGATATACTCTAAGAAAAATCTTATAAATCCATAACTTGCAATAAATAATGCGCTAATTCTTCCTGGTATTATGGTTTTTTTGTATATGATATGATGGAGCATCATTCATCCACATAGCAAGAGCATGATAAATCATTCAAAAAATGCGCTAATAAAGTTGGTGTTGAGTCTTAGTTGGTTGTCTATAGTTTCGTAGATATAGAAAATATTTCGTTCTGTGGCTAGTTGTATAAGGTTTGGTGATAGTCATCGAAAATGTTCTGTTACGATGATACCATATATTTCTTGATTGAGAAAGTTTCCTATTCTTCAGAGAATTATCCCAAATGGTGCAATGCTGAGAATGCTATCAAAAAGTACAAGTAAATCTACTTTTCCCCATTTTTTCTTATATCATCGTATACTTATAGCCAATACTACTCCAATCATTCATCCGATAAACGACATTCCTCACTGCCATACAGCAAGTATTTCTCCGATGTTTTGCGCAAAGTATGCTCGATCATAAATAAGTACATATCCCAGTCTTCCACCAAACATTACTCCTATAATAATGAGTATCAGTAAGGTATCTATATCCTTTGTTAATGCTTCTTGTATTTTGGGATGGTTATCGAGGACTTTACTTTTTCCTATAAAATATAGTACGATATATCATACAATAAAACTTATCAAATACATAATGCCATATCGGTAGACATCATGTCAGAATAGTGAGAATGCAATCATTATGTGTGAGTATAAGAGTAAAATATATCTTTTGTGTTATTATCGTCAAGGTATTTGGAACTGTGATGGATCGCCATAGAATGTTTGGAATATGGTTTCGATGCTTTGGATCGGATTGTAATTATTTTTCTTGATCTGCATCATCGTATCGAGCCGTTGTTTGTTTATCTGATATGTTTCTTGTAATATGGTTTCTTCTTCCTCAGTCAATGGAATATATTGGGGTGTAGATGAGCTGGATTCTGATTGTTCTTCATTCTGATTTGGTTCTTGTGGCTCTGGTTCTGCTTGGTTTTCATTTTCTTGATCTTGTTCTTGTGTGCTTTGTTCAAGATTGTTGAGTAGTTGTTGGAGTGTTTGTTCTGTTTCTTGATTGCTGAGTGTATCGTCTTGTGCCTGTGCGCACATTTGCTCAAGTAGATTTGTTTGGTTAGTTTCCAGTGCTTGTTGTGTAAGATTATATGTTTGTTGTAGTTGTGTGAGTTTTGACTGTGTTTCTGTTGTATCACGTAATAGTGGTTTGATCTCTGTATTTAAACACTGCTCTGGTTGCTCAAGATAATCGGCATAGATATATTGGTATTTTCTTTCTTGCTCTTGTATCGTATTTTTGGTTGTTTGTAATGATTGCTTTGTTTGTTGCATGGTATCGGTGATTGCCTGTACGCACTCCTCTCCTATGTTGGATGTTAATGTTTCTTGTGTATCTTGTATATACTGTAATTGGTCGTTGATGCTTTCTTGTATAGTACCTAATTGTGTACTAATAGCAGTAAGATCTTGGAGTAAGGTTCAAAAATCGTCAATACAAATATGTACTTGACTGGCTGTGTGCGTCATGCGATTGATAGTATAGTTGTCTTGTATACGTTTTTGGAGGTGTATGTTGTTGGTTGTTTCTGCTGCTATGAGAAAATCTTCTTGTGCTTCTTTTCGTAGTTCTTGACTTTGTTCATACTCTTTTTCTTGGAATAGACTGTATGCTTGGATGGTACGTAAGGTTCAGCGATTGTATAAGTCTTTGGCTGTTTGTGTAGGTATAGTGTGTATCGCTTGAGTGATGTTTCATTCACGTAGTGCATATTGTGTATCAAGAAGTTTTTGTTGTCTATCGGTTACTATAGTATTGGATGTTTGTATCGTGTTTGGGTTGTAAAAAAAATTGTCGGTGTGTTGTCGTTTGGGTCGTTGTGTTATAACATAGATGATTGCTATGATGGCAACTCATATACTTATGAGAGTCTTGAGTACCAGTTTATTCATATCTGTATAATAGATAAATTTGGGTTTATCCAATCTGTTTTTGTCCGTGCATATATGGTTGTAGTATCTCTGGGATGGTTATTTTGCCGTCTTTGGTTTGGTTGTTTTCTATGATAGCTATAAGCATTCTTGCCATGGCACATGCTGTGGCGTCGTTCATGTGTATGTATTCTGTTTCTCCATTTGTTTTTTTGACTTTGATGTTGAGACGACGAGATTGGTAATCTGTCATAAGATCAGATGTATGTGTTTCTCTGTAGGCATCTTGTCCAGGCATGTAGGTGTTGATATCTATCTGGTTGTAATCTGGTTTTCCCATATCTCCTGTACATATTTGCATTACTTGATAGGGTAGATCAAGTTTTTGGAGTAGGTATTCTTGGATGGCGACAATGAGCTTTTGTTCTTCTTCGCTGGTAGCTGCTGTACTAAATATTTCCATTTCTATCTTGTCAAACTGATGTTGCCTAAATATTCCTCTCGTATCTTTCCCGTATGTTCCCGCTTCTCTTCTAAATGCTGGTGTGTTTGCTATATAACGGATGGGTAGTTGTGTTTCATCGAGGGTTTCGTTCATGTGTATTGGTCATAAACTATGCTCCGCTGATCCAATCATCATGTACTTATCATCAGGAAATACAAATCTATCGTCCATAGGATGGAGTCTTCCCATTTTTTCTGCGGTATCAAAATTGATCATCAGTGGTGGGATCACTGGTGTAAATGGTTTGGCTGTAGTGTTGAGTTTGTTGTCTTGTATGATTTGTTGAAGAGTTTGTTCGTTAGTTACTGTATCGAATATTAGTTGTGTGATAGCGTTTTGTAGTAGGACAATATCTCCTTTGAGATAGACAAATCTTGCTCCTGTTACTTGTGCAGCTTTTTCTTTGTCTATGATTCACAGTGTTGTTCATAGTTCTTCGTGGTCTTTGATCGGGAAATCGAATGTTCTCGGTATTCCAACAGTTTTGATAATAATATTTTCATTTTCATCTTTTCCTACTGGTACATTAGGGTGAATTAGGTTTGGGAGTGTATATAAGAGTTCCTGTAGTTTTGTTTTTGTTTGGTTAAACTCCTCCTCTGTTGGTTTTATTTGTTCTTTGAGTGCTTTTGCTTGGTCGTATTGTTGTTGTTGTGCGTGTTCTTTTTGTTGGTGTTTGAGTTGGTCGATTTGGAGTTGGAGTGTTTTTCTCTTCTCATCGAGTGCGAGTACTTGATCTACGTCAATGTTGAGTTGTCTATTTTTGCACATTGTTTTATATGCTTGTGTGTTTTCACGTAATTTTTGTATATCGATCATTGGTAGATGTTATGGTTTAAAGCTCTTAGCTATTAGCTTTTGGCACATATATTGTGTGCAACTAAACTTTTAGCTCTCTTGGTTGTAATTTGTTTATTGATGTATATTGTTGGTAATAATTTGCTTTATCTTTACAATGCAAAAATGGAACAAAATGTTTTGTGGGCGGTTGCTTTTGTCCTTATGTGATTGATAATCGGGTATCTGTTGGCAAAAATATATTTTCTTTTGCAGATGAGAAAGTTGCGTCAATCATCGGTCAAACAATCGCGTCATGTTGTGATGTGACAGGTAAGTGAGCAATTGGCTCCTTTGTTGCCTGATTTTCCGTATCATTATAAAGATGCGATGTTTTTGGGGAAGGGGGTTGATTATATTATATTTGATGGTTTGCATCGTGGAAAAGTAGATAATATTGTTTTTTTGGAAGTGAAAAGTGGTGTTTCGCAATTGAATAAAAATGAGAGAATGATAAAAGATGCAGTTATCTCTGGAAAGCTGCGTTATGATATATGGAGGATCTAGATACAAGATGCAAGTTGCAAGTTACAAGAATTAATTTCTTGTATAGTTTTGTCTTGTATAACGAGTAGGAAATTGGATAGGTGTTTCTACTGGTTTGTTTGTGTATATATCATAGACCGTTTTTGTGAGGTTGGTCCTTAATCTTGTTTCTCGTTCTCTTTGTATTTGTACTCAGTTTCTTGTCTTGTATGGGGATATTGCGACCAAGTAGTCATATCCTTCACCTTGTATTACTCTAAAATATAATCAGCGATCGTTATCGTTTCTTATTTCAAGTTGTTTGTTCATCTCGTATATTGTCGCATCATCACCAGTAATATCATTCCCGTAATAGAGAGACCATCGTTCGCTATGTCCATGTCTTTGTGTGACGGTGATATGTGGCGCCAATAGTGATACTCTAAATAATTGTGATGCTGATCAGCATACTCATGAATAAAATCTAAGGTGTTGGGGTCCAGTTCATGTACAATAATCTAGTCATGTGATGTGTCTATTGAAATTGAGCATCTCTCCTGGGTATAAGAATAATCTATCAAGGCTGTGTAGTCCAATAGTGTAGTTTCTGAGCGTGCATCCTCTACGCATAGATGTATCGTTGTAGCTTACATAAAATGTGAATGAGTCTGCAAGAATTTGTGCAATAATATATTTGGGGATTTTTATGCGATCATTTTCTATACTATGAAATGTTGCGATAGCTTTGTGTGCTTGTGAGTTTTGTAATGCTAGAAAATCAAATGCAAGTTTATCGTGGTATATGGGTGTAGTCCCATCATACTTGAATGACTCGGTAGCGGTGTTGTCGTATATATCGTTGAAACTAGAAATGCGATCTCGTATAAGGTCTACTGCGTCTGTAAATTGTATTTCAGGGAGTTTATTGTGAAATAAACAGATGGGTTCTATGTACAGATAGTTTTCATCTTGTTCTCGCTGATCGCATGGTTTGTCTTTGATAGATCTATATTCTCTTTTTAGTTTCTGCTCGTCTAGATTTATATCAAATTTATTGACCGTCTGTAGATATCGAAGGTATTCATTGAAGTCGATATCATCATTGAGTGCAAAGGTTGGCGCTCGTGCCATCATAAGTCATATAAGGATGATTGCTATTTTTCTGTACATTCTACTTTTTTATTATATAAACTGTTTTTATTATATTGACAAATGTTATTTTTGTCAAATAATTGTGATTTTTTGTTTTTTTTTGGAAAAATACTGGATTATTAGTAGAGTTTCAGTAGTGTAGATATGATGTATTATTTATTTTGTGATTTGTATGAAAAAACAGAATCTTATCTGGGTTATGGAGACTTTGGGGTCGTTGTACCCTGATGCGACAACAGAGCTACACTACTCTACTCCTTTTCAGCTATTGATCGCTGTAATTATGAGTGCGCAGGCGACAGATAGACAGGTAAATAAAGTAACTGCGACACTTTTTGTACATATTCGTGGTCCGCAGGACGTGATCGATATGGGTTATGATGCTTATGAAAATGCTATCAGGTCTATCGGATTGTATAGATCAAAGGCAAGAAATATATGGAAGTTAGTTACAAGTTGAAAGTTGCAAGTTGTAAGTTTGGAAGATTTAAATGAGGAGGAAAAGAAAGTGTATAATGATTGGGGATATGTGATACCGAGTGATATCAATGCCTTGATGCAGTTACCAGGCGTTGGCGAAAAGACAGCCAAAGTGGTAGCCCATGTGTTGTATAATAAGCCGGTGATTGCTGTTGATACGCATGTGCATAGGGTTTGTAATAGATTGGGTATTGTTAAAACCAAACACCCTCTCCAGACATCAAAGTTGCTTGAAAAAAAGATACCAGATGACTATAAGCGTATCGCACATCATTGTTTTATCTTATTTGGGAGGTATCACTGCGTTGCAAGGAATCCAAAGTGTGCAACCTGTCCAGTATCGAAGGTGTGTGCGTATTATAAGAAAATTAAAAAAAATTCTTTGTAAATAATCCTGGATTCTTCACCCGCTTTGCGGGTTCAGAATGACTTTATTTTTGTATAATCAAGTATGATTGAGTTGATAGAGCCGATGTGGGGGCAGAGTCTTTTGTTAGTTATGCATCGTATTATGGAAAATCCTTTGTGGGCTGAGATTTTGCCTGTAGTTGCTGATGTTTTTGTGTTTGTGTATCCGGTGTATTTGGTGGTGCTTTATGGGTGTGGGATGTATACTAGTTGCAAGATGCAAGATGCAAGTTGAAGGTTTTTTGCTTTTATTTCAAAATGGATTCCGGCTCGGGGGCCGGAATGACACAATAGATATAATTTAAAAGAATCAGCCTTGTGGATATTTTTGGCGGGGATATTGAGTACGGGGTTTAATATACTTGTGCAGTTCTTTTTGGTGAAAGATAGGCCTGATGTTGTTATGGATTTGCTCTATCAAAAGAGAGAAGATTTGATTCTCTATGATTATTTACCATCAGCAAGTTTTCCGTCAGATCATG
>SKIU01000020.1 GCA_007116275.1 candidate division SR1 bacterium
CAATCCCTGTATAAAAACTCTCATCGTCAAACCCGAAGGAAAAAAGTCCCAATCACGAGATGACTTTGTCAAAGGATATGGGAAATAAATATAATTGACTTTTTTATTAATATACATATGATATTTACTGTTTTATATATTCAGGACATCGCACATGAAGAAAAATATTTTTCTTACAGCAGTAATACTGTCAACAACTACCGCGACTGCAAACATACTACCAGATCGTATTAGATGATATCAAGATGAACTATATAAAAATCAAAACATGGAAAAACAGATAGATGTTATAGATATTACAGATAGCACGAACCAAATGCTGGATATGCAACAGACTATCATCCTTCTTCGTGAACAAATCCATACATTAGATGATATTATAGATATGTTTCAAAATTTAGTCCTTGAAGAAGCTGCTTACGTCATAGAAACATGAAAAATAAAAGACAATTATAATCATATTGAGGATTTGCGATCTACATATAAAACAATAGATAGTGATTTGCGCTCTTCGATACAACGACTACATACTATGAATCCAGAAGCTGAGGACATACTCAACAAAATGACAGTACAATATACTGACATAAACAAAGCATTGCATATGTTATATAAACTATTTTCAGAAATGATAGAACAAGAAAACAAATAAACTACTCCTTGCCTTATTTCTCTATTTCCCTATAGCTAGATAAAAGCTCATAGTCAAATACTACGAGTATTTCGCTTTATTTTTTGTAGAAACAATGATTTTGTGATATATAATAGCATTGTTATGATGAGCGGTATTTGGGTCGTTTGCATTGGTACTGCTGGATAGACTAGGAAAGGATCCTAGCTGGGTGACAGTCAAATGAATACTGACTGGACGTTCAGTATGTGATCATACAGCAAAGCCACTGAACTGGCAGGAACTTATTCCTATCGTAAGTTATATTAGACAATGAGGAACATCAGCTAAAAATGGTAAAAAAATCTCTTCTCGTTATCTGTACGCAGAGATAGGAACAGCATTTATTTTTCTCGCGACTACTATACGAGGTATCCAATCTTTTCTGCCTTGGTATGAGATTTTGTTTTGGTGTATTACCAATACCTTGATGATTGGTTTGCTTGTCTATGATATGCAAAAACTTGTTCTGCATCTTCCACTGCGATCGATACTAACTGTGTGGGTTTTAGTTTGGCAGTTTACTGGTGTTATAGGATCGTATAGTATCGCATTTTTTGGTTCTATTGCATTGGGAGTATTGTTTTGGTTATTGTATCATGGATCGCAGTATTATCTCAAACGAAGATATGGAAAAAAACAACTATGATTGGGGGAATGAGATATTTATATGGCTTTTTTGTTGGGGGCGCTATTTCCTTTTGTCTTTGTATATCAGCAATTCTTTTGGTCTTGGTCTCACGCTATACAACTCGTACTTTATTTTCTTATCTTAAGTAGTGTTGTAGGGTTAGCAATCGCATTTGCACTTCGTGCTCGTGGCTATCAATCCAAACAGATTCCTTTTATCCCTGCTATGATTATTGCCTATTATATTTTGTTGTGGTCAGCACAAAACTTTATCTGATAATTCGTTATGTTTGCTCATATTCGACAGCACAAAAAAAAGTGGTTAAGTTATAGTGCAGCGGTAGTTCTGTACGTACTGAGTGTATATTTTTTGTTTTATAGTGTACAACTGTTGTATGCTGGGGTGGCCATTACGCTATTACTATTTAGTTTGCACTTCACGGTTATTAGTGCACAAAAATATAAAATCTACATACGCAAACGTTATCGAGTACTATGGCTGATTATTTCTGGATTGTTTTTGTTTATTAGCACTCAATACAACAGCAATCTTATCATATTTGCTTATATTGTATATCATATAGGGTTATACTTATTCTTATACAATAAACATTGATTTCTCACCAATAATATATCACCCAATCCATGGATTTTTTGTAACGTCGGCATGTATTTGTTTACCATATTTTGTACTGTTACCTACAGTATATTGATGGTTGGGATACTAGAAAATATACCTTTTGATTGTGATGTGATCTACGAAAGTTATGATGCAGTAGGACAAGCTGTGAGTAGTCCACGAGATAATTTCTCTGACCGTATTGGATGATGGATAGACAACATATCCAATACAAAAAACATAGACAACACCAGCACCCTCAATGAGTGGCGATCTGAATTCGCAGAGTGAGATATTTGGGATGGTATCGTTAATGAGAGAGAAAAAATTAACAAGAATATTTGTACAACTGTTTTTGAAAATATTCAAACACAATTTCAGAAACCTGGATTTCAGGCAGCCATACTTTTTCCTCTATTTATTATACTTTCGCCGATTATAAGAATCGTATTATATCTTGTGAGCGCAATAACATTTTTGTTTATAGAACTACTTATCAAAAGCAATATCTATAAGAAACGCAAAGTCATGAAGGAGGTTGAAGAATGGTATTAGATAGAAATACCGGTTTCAAATAAATAATAGCTATTATGAATCACTAAAATACAATTACCCTTTATTGATTTTTGATTTTTTATTTATATAATTCTACAATTTAGAATACATAAAATATATGAAACACCGATGATTTGGTATAGAAATTACTCCTGTAGATAAATGATGTGAGCAACAATGCCCACACTGCCCACTTTCAAGCAAAAACAAACCTATACAATCAAATGCTATCGATACACATGTACAAGAAACCTTTTCTGCATTAGAAAAAATACTCAATATACAACAGACCACATATGATCTACACTTTTCTTCAAAAACACAATTTTTCCCAAGCATTAAAAATCCTGATATTATTAAGATGGTTCGCTTTCAACCAAATACTAAAGATATCAAAAAAAATAATACTGAGTTACTCTATACACAAGAAATAAAAGATTTGCTGGATAATCATTGCATCAAACCTCAAGAAGTAGCATTTTCCTTTGTTCCTCAATCTCCCATTCTTAGTAGACAGGAAATCAATAGTATTAAATCTATGATCGCTGGCATCAAGCAATGGCATTTCACTGGCAAAACCCCCAAAACGCTATCCTGCACTATCAGATCAAACTTTCTCAGTGAGCATAAATTCACACAACTCAAAGATAAACTCAATAACGTCAGTAAGAAACAACTTACTATACTTACTTCTCCACTACACCCACAACACGTCTACGAGGAAAAGGACTTTGAGGATCTCTATACTTTGTATCATCAATCAAAAATATCCAATCAAGAGTGAGCACACACACTCCATATATCCAATAGAACTATTGGACACAAAAAAATAACTCAACAAACAGTTGATACCATCAAAGAACAGCTATCTGAAAATACACAAAAAATCATCGATCCAATGATACACCAAATATCCTATTTTAAGTGATCAGGCGTCTTGATTACACCTGAATGAGTTATGATAGAACACACCAGTATAACTATCAATAACCCTATCTTTTGGGTTAATCATGATGATTTTATCCATATATTGTCTTCAACTACTCTATCAGATATACGTGATATATGCAAAGAAATAATAGAGGAGAATATAAATATGTATCTTTATATAAAAAAACAGATTGAAGAAAAAGGTCTTGCAAGACTTAGCAAAAAAGAATATATGGATATTTTTGCTGCCAATAGGCAAATACTCAAAGACAATAAAAAATAGCTTTTAATCCAAATCTTCCATGATCTTACTTTCTTCAGGATGCTCTTGGTGCATATATTTACTTCATTTCCTCTGGTCATAAGGCACCTCTACCGTTCAGTCTACTGTCTGGAAAGCGAACTGTCCAAATCTCATCCCTGGATAGAGTTTGATAGGCACTTCGTTGATATTGGTGATTTCCAATGTAATTGTTCCTTCAAATCCTGGATCGATAAATCCTGCTGTCGAGTGAATAACAATACCGAGTCTTCCAAGTGAGCTTCTTCACTCACATCTACAAACTAAATCATATGGGACACGTATTTTTTCCATCGTTACACCGAGAACAAACTGCCCAGGATGGAGCATAAAAAAATCTCACTTGGGGATTTGAAACGATTCGGTCATCCCATCCAATGTCGATGGATCACGAGGATCGATAGATGCTATTTTGCTTTTTTTGTATATTTTAAAATGGCAGCCAAGACGAAAATCAATACTTGCTGGTC
>SKIU01000111.1 GCA_007116275.1 candidate division SR1 bacterium
CAAGACTTGTCGGATATCGAACCAATACTGGCGCAAATGCAGGCAGAGATGGAACTGAGGGTCAAAGAATTTGAAAAAGCGGGGATGCTGGTAGAAGCTGAAAGAATCAAAAAAAGAGTTTCCTATGATATTCGTATGATACGTGAAACAGGATTCGTCAATGGTATAGAAAATTATTCGCTATATTTTGATCGTCGTCTGCCAGGTGAAGCACCCAATACGATCTTTGATTATTTCCCTGATGATATGCTGATGATTCTTGATGAATCACATATGACGGCACCACAACTCAGAGCGATGCCACAGGCAGATAGATCGAGAAAAACAAACTTGATTAAGTACGGATTTAGATTGCCGTCAGCGATAGATCATAGACCATTGCGTTTTGAAGAACTAGAAGTGACATTGGGACTCAGAGATATCGATCAGATAGTTGCTGATGAAGCAGCAAATTTTGATGACACACTAGAATCTAAGACACATCTTGATGTCGTATCCGTAGATGATAAGAAACGTCAAGCCCGTGCTAAAAACCATCTTGAACATCTTGCAAGTAAACAAAAAAAATGAGCTAAAACACTGTTTGTATCAGCAACCCCAGCAACTTATGAACTAGAATGTTCTGCATCGATCGTTGAACAGATAATCCGTCCAACATGATTGTTGGATCCAATTACTTATGTCTATCCCAAATCAGGAGACTATAGTTTATTGATGAAAAGTGTCGATACATTGTTAGAAAAAAAACCACATACTGAAGTGTATTTGGATGGCTACAAGTATGATGATAAGAAAGATTTAGAAGATGTATTTGGAGGGAAAGAGTAGTTCCTATCAGATTTTTTCTAGAAATCAATCAATTGAATACTGCATATTAAGAACCACATTGTCCTTTCTAAGCTCTTTATTTGTATTCATCGCTGTTTCTATCATTGTTTTAAATTGCTTAGCAGATGAGATAAGCTGTGTTCTATTTTCTATGAGTACATCTCTTTTTTCTCTAATGTCTCTATCCGTATCAGTCATTTTTTTTCAAGGTCCAGGAAGATATCGCTCTAATACTCATATAATTGCATCGATTTTCTGATAATGTGTTTTGATGTCTTGTGTAATCTGCTCTAGTCTAATAAGTGATTGATATCGTTCATCACTTTTATCTTCAACAGCCAATTGTTGTTCTTTTATTTGCATAGTAGTATGATCAAGGTCCTCTTTTATTACAGATAAGTTTTTTTCTAAAGAAGCAATATCTTGACTGATGATTGTATGATTCGGATTCTCCAGAAGATCGACAATTCTTCTCTCAGTAGAAACTTTGACAATTTCTTGATTATGGATTGTATCGTCGATAGTATGTAATTGTTGTTTGCTACTTTCATATGCTGTCCAAGTATCTTGTATAATAGTCTCTATATGTTTGTTATGCTCTTTGTTTTCTTTTGTAATTTCGTCTATCTGGTCTTTGTGTCGTTGTGTACGTTCATTATCTTGGTTACGTGGTATATTGTGTTTTTTCCTTTCTGCACTACTATATGATTGTAATGTAGCGATGGTAGCATTATTATCTTCTATACAAGAAAAGTATTTCCCCAATTCCCAGAAATTATTACCATGATCCTCCAGTCTTGTATGATGATCTGCTTGTATATTGCTGATAATGGCTGTGATTTCTTGTTTATTCTTTTTTGCCATTGCATCATGGTTGTCATAATCAGTATAATAGTCCAATAGTTTATTGATTTTCTTATAGAGATTGTTGTAGTCTTTTGTCTTGCTGTTTTTATAGGCATTGTTGTTCATATTCTTGCATTGTTGTGCTATGTCTTGGAGGCTATTAGCTTTCTTATTGCTCAATATATCTTTTATATCAGACAATAACTCTATGAATTGATCATTTGTCTTATTGTCGCGTAATATGTTTTCTACAAGATTTTGTATACTCGTCGAGCATGCATCCATATTTTTGGATAGATCATTGCCGCTCGTAGATAATATACCTGCTGAGACTAATAATTTTCTTAGTTTATTATAGAGTTCTTTCGTATCGGTATTAACAGATGGATGTTTTACTATCTGCTGTATTTCTTTAGTGTTATTGTTGTAGTGATACCTATTCCTAGCTATATTTTTGAGAAAGCGAGCTTCATCATACAAAAACAAAAAAGTATCTTTGGCTTGCTTTGTCTCTTCATATGCTTGTTTATTTTTTGTAAGGGTAGTGTCGATGGTTTGTCTTTTTTCTTTATTCACTGCAATATCTTTTTCTGTATTTTTGACTATAGCAAAAAACTCTTGTGCAGGAAGATACAAATCGATAAGTTCTTTTTTGTATTTTTCTAGTTTTTGATGACTTTGGGTGATAATTCATTGGAGTCATCATGATCTTTGTTTGTATATACCTATTTGCTTACTAATGTAGGCAGTCATATCAAGAAATTGTGTAATTCCACCAGTTATGTTTTTATTGATTCGAGCTTGAACTTTCTGCTTGTCTGTTGTTCTTGTTTCATTGTTGAACAATAGATCAAGTTTATGAGAAAATCTTTGTAGTATATGTTGTAGTGTCGATAACTCTTTATCATAGATGCTGATTTTCTTAGTAACATTTTCTATTGTGGTAAGAGTCTGTTGATATTGTTTGTGTAATGTTTGTCGTTGTTGGATAGATTCTTTTTCAAGCAATTTGTTATCTTTGATATCTTTTGTGAGTGCTTGTATAGTATGCTTATATTCGGTCTCTTGTTGTATCGATGATCTGTAGTCATTATATATGTCATTTCGACTTTTTTCTGTTTCTGTAAGTTCCTCTTGTATAGTTTCGACAAAATCAGCGATATCTTCAACCGGTTCTGTATAGACAGTCTCATCAAAATTATCTCGATCTTGGATATATGGAGTATTAAGAACGTCGGAGATACTCTCATATTCTTTCAACATACGATATCGTGATTGATAGTCTTCATTTTTCGGATTATGTATCAGAAGGTCGGCAATATATTTTTTTATCTGGTCGGTATACACAGTATTGACTATATCTGTATCCTTTGGTCACACAATATGATCAATATCACCTACATCTTTCCAATAATAGTCATTATCAGAGAGAATAACATATATATATTCTGATTGTTGGTCTATAATGTTTTTTCACTCTTTTCTGCTTTTTTTCTCTTCCAAAATAAATATTTTTTCCTTATCGCTAAGCCTTTGGTCTGTTCTATTGGTCTGTACTTGTTGTATCTTTGTTTCTGTATCTTTAGTAACATTTCACTTGATGGGTATAATGGAAGGCATGTAGCTATAAAAATATTAATGATAAAATGAAAAAAATTATGTAAATAGCTCCTTTATTAAAGTTTATATACGTTGATTTCATCTTGATCATTTAAAGTGACCTATTTTATATATCTCATTGGTGGGTAAACTATTTAAGTCAATGACAGTAATAGGTTCATTTTTCTTCTTTTTTGGTTTATGATGACCGTAAGTGGTATTGTTGTTTTCTTCACCAAGAGCAATAGTGTGATTTCATTCTCTATATTTTCCATCAGTGAGAACACTAAATAGAGCTTGATGCTGATCAAAAGAAAAGAGTTTTGCTTTTACGCCATTGATAGAGAATATCCCTCATACCTGTCCAGATAGTTGGTTACGACTAGTAATACGATGTGTTTGTGATTTACCCATATTATCCATAAATAATAATAAATTAATTGTTTTATAATGATATAAATGTATATGTCAAATGTATTAAATAACAAAGTATATGGTGTATGTTGTTCATATGTTTTCTTGTTTTCTGCATGTATATAGATAGAATAAAAGTCAATTTTATTGAAATAAATCAATATGCTCTCCCTCTATATCCACATTCCATTCTGTGAAAAAAAGTGCGGCTACTGTAGTTTTCATGTACTCGCAACTGAGGGGGAGAATAAAGCATCTAAACTTATAACAGGCTATGTGGACGCTTTGTGTGAAGAAATTCGTCTGCGGTGAGAAAGAGTAATGCTTGCGGATCCAGAGGGCAAAAAATGAGAACTCAAGACGATATATTTTGGTGGATGAACCCCATTACAGATAGGTCCAGACAATCTCTGTCGTGTGATTGATAC
>SKIU01000021.1 GCA_007116275.1 candidate division SR1 bacterium
ATCGATAGAGCCAAAGCTATCTTTAGAGCAGATCATGCCAACGTCCAAGCACTGTCTGGAGCAGCCGCCAACGTCGCAGCCTACGCAGCTATGATGGAACCAGGCGATACTATATTGTGAATGGAGCTAAGTCATGGTTGACACCTTACACATGGGGCACCAGTAACATTCTTATCTAAAGTATACAACTTCATCAGATACAAAACCAGACCAGACGGATCTATCGACTATGATGAACTGAGAAAAATAGCACTCGAACACAAACCCAAGGTTATTTTAGCAGGATTTTCTGCCTATCCAAGAGAACTCGAATACGAAAAATTTGTAGCAATAGCAAATGAAATAGGAGCTATCGCATACGCAGACATGTCTCACATCGGCTGACTTATCGCAGCCAATGTACTCAAGAATCCACTCGACTACGGATTTCATGCTATGATGACGACGACACACAAATCTCTGAGATGACCAAGAGGATCATTAATCTTAAGTAAAGGAAAAGTATCCAATCCACTCAGAAAACCTGAATGATCAGTCATAGAAAACCTCCCAACCATCATCGATAGAGCAGTATTTCCAGGGACACAAGGATGACCACATATGAACGCTATCGCTGCTATCGGGGTAGCACTCAAAGAAGCACAAACAGACGAATTCAAAACCTACGCAACCCAAGTCATCAAAAACGCAAAAGTTATGGCAGATGAATTTACAAAAAAAGGATATAAACTTGTTACATGATGAACAGAAAATCATATGATAGTACTAGATTTTTCATGAACAGACCTCAACGGATCTATTACAGAAAAAGCCCTCGATAAGATCGGTATTTCTACGTCAAAATCAACTATTCCAGACGATCCAAATCCACCATTCCGCCCATCAGGACTCAGAATAGGAACACCAGCGATGACAACCAGAGGAGTCAAAGAAGACGATATGAAAAAAATCGTAGAATTCATGCACCAAGCATTCACTCTTGCTACGCAAGAAAACAACGAAGAAGCCTTCGCCTCACTCCACCAACAAGTCATCACCTTCGCTAAAAAATTTCCTGTCCCTGGGGTGTAAAATAGATACAAATACACTACAAACTTTACACTATACTGAATCTATAAGACTAAATCTAGCCAATCCAACGTAAACAAACTAACCGCAAAGCGCCTGCCTACCGTCAGGCAGGCTGGAAAGGAATAATTGACAGCATATCAAGCGCGAGATGACAAAAAACCAGAAACTAGCAACCAACAGCTAATAGCCACAATCTTTCTTCTTGCAAATACCTTCCTTTTTGCTATATATTGGTTAGCACATTTTTATCCGATCGTGATATAATCAATGCACTTGGACAAACTTTTTGGCAGCAAAGCTAAGGTTGATATACTCAAATACCTCCTGTTCAGAAGACAAGGAGTGTCCATGAGAGCATTGGAAACAGAACTCGAACGAACATTTCCAGCCATCAAAAAACAAATCGACTCACTCAAGAAAGCAAATATTGTAGAAATCGGTGATGACGCAAACAAACGATCCATTGTACTAAAAGAGGAGTGCACCAATCCTATCAAATGAATTTTTATGTTCGGGATAGAACAACAACTCAAAACGACATTCAATACATACGAATCCATGATAGATAGATATTATCTTGGTAAATTTTTTGGAAGTGCCTTAGATATGGATTTAGTCGTCATATACAAAAACTGTGAAAGACCACAGATGGAAGAAGTAAAAACCGAAATATCAGAGATATTTAGACAATGTTTTATAGAAAATATTTCTGTCGTATTTATGTCAGCAGATGAACGAGATAAACGTTATAGATTGGCAGACAAGTTTGTTCTCAACATCATGAAACACAATATTATACCCAAGTTTTCATTACATTAAACAACTCTACAAATTTTAATAATTACGACGATACATAAACCATGCATATACAAAACCACACACCATTCCAGACACTATATACAGAAACCATAGCCCAGGAAACTATGCTTGCAAGTATACAAGCACAAGCACATATTCACACACCAAAAAAACATAACCCAAACTACATGCTTGTATCATACAGTAATAGCTACAAAAACCACATACTACAATGTGCAGCATACGGATTTTGGACAAGAAATAAAAAAAACGCAGTTATTATTAACATCCACGAAGATGAAGAAAGTTACATACAAAACCCAAAGAAAACTAAAGATATCGGAAGAATATTACAAGCACATATCACAAAGAGTCCATATCGTATATCAGAAAATCAACGTATAGAACCACAGATACAAAAACATCTCTGATATATAGCCCTCCTGACAGATATCCAAAAAGTTAGCATATTGCAGATATGACAAAACCAAATATTCACACAAGAAATACAAGATTACATCAAAACACTCACGAACCAAGACACCATCATTATCTCATTGGCAAATATACAAGAGAAACCAGATCCACAAGAAAAAAAAGATACACTTGCCTATACATTACGGACCAAACTTCAAGAAGATACCAATCCTGACATCCTCCAATACAAAGACAATCAAACCATCAAAATACAAAACAATAAAGACTACCTACATCAAGCAGCATAATACATCACAAGAAGTAAAAAAGTATCAGCCAAACAAAAAACAGAAAACAGCTAAATAGATAAAGACATTTTCTCTTGCAAAACCACAAAAAATCACTAGAAAAGACTGTGTTCTGCAATTTTTTTATGTACAAGCAAAAAAATATGATGCACTTTGTTTATGACAGTCTGGAAACTGTCAAAAAATTGAAACATCCAACCAAAAAAGATTATATCAATCTTACTATTGGTATATTTGTATTAGTAATCATTTCATGATTATTCTTTGTTCTTGCAGACACTATATTTAGTTGAGCATACAAAGTATTTTATACTATCATGCAATAGAAACCATGCAGAACCAATCAACCAAAGAAATAAAAAAACAAATAGAAAACAACCAGCTAAAACGATATGTATTAAGCGTAGTATCTGGTCAAGAAGAACTTGTTGTGGAAAACCTGAGAGAAAGAGTTAAAAAACAAGGACTTGAAGAAGATGTTGTAGACTTCTTGTCTCCCGTTATCAACGAAAGTTCGCTCAAAAAATGAGAAAAGGTCATTAAAACCAAAAAAATCTATCCTTGATACGTCTTTGTTAAATCCAAAATGAACGATAAGATATGGTATGTAGTAAGAAACACACCATGAGTAAGGCTTATCGTATGAGCAGAGACACACCCTATACCACTTAGTGATGATGAATACAATAAAATTATCACACAAATAGAAGAGTCTAAGGAAAGAGCAGAATTACATATCCCATACAAAGAATGAGATCTTGTAATACTCAAAAGTGGTGACTTTAAAGGAATGCAATGATTGGTTAAGACAATTGATACAGAAAAGTCTATTGTGGTAGTTAATATAGAAATGCTAGGAAGGTTGACTCCTGTAGCTATTGGTTGGGATAAGATAGAATTAGTAAGCTAAATATAATAAATTAGCTCATAAATAAAAATACGAGCTGAAATTTACTTTGTAGATTGCTTATGATTGGAGACAAAAATGACAAAAATATAGTACGAAACGCTATGATTGTTATATTTCTGTCTTTAATAATAGTCTATGTAATATGGTATCAAGTCAACGGATCCAATAATTCAAGACCAGGTAATTCAAGCCCAAATACTACTATAGCTGATAGTTTAGTTATCAATTCAGTAGCATCCAACACAGGAACCACTATGAACGACCCTCTTCTAGAAAGTGACTGACAAGAAAATGATACACAAGAAGAGAACACAAATAATACAGGAGATACACAAGATATAGATACTAGTACTGGAGACAACACTGAACAAAACCAACAAGAGATAGAAGTTGATGATGATGACACTATAAGAGAAGAAAGCAATCAAGACATGAAAATATTATCCTGAACAACATTATATTTTGGTCCTATAGAATGAATCGACACACTGGATATA
>SKIU01000085.1 GCA_007116275.1 candidate division SR1 bacterium
ATTTTATCCAGAAGAACCAAAAATAATCCAGTTCTTATCGGAGATCCTGGAGTAGGTAAAACAGCTATTATCGAACTCCTTGCACAACAAATAAACAAAAATGAAGTACCAGAGATACTCCAGAACAAAAAAATTATCGAACTAGACATGGCATCCCTGATGGCAGGAAGTAAATATAGAGGAGAGTTTGAAGAAAGACTCAAAGCAATACTCAAAGAAGTAGAAAAATCCAACGGACAAATTATCCTATTTATCGATGAGCTGCACAACGTTGTATGAGCAGGAAAAACAGAATGATCCATGGATATGGGAAATATGCTCAAACCAGCTCTTGCTAGAGGACAAATAAGAGTTATTGGAGCAACAACAATCAACGAATACCGTAAACACATAGAAAAAGATCCAGCACTCGAAAGAAGATTTCAACCAGTCATGGTAAATGAACCATCCAAAGAAGATGCTATCGCTATCCTCAGAGGGATAAAAGATGCTTACCAAACACATCATGGAGTAAAAATAGCAGATGATGCAGTCGTTGCAGCTGTTGATTTGAGTATCAAATACATTGCTGATAGAAGGTTGCCCGATAAAGCAATAGATCTCCTTGATGAAGCAGCAGCAAGTGTCAAAATGGGTATCACAAGTATGCCCGAAGAGGTGATGAAACTAGAAAAAGAACTCAGTCAACTAGAGATAGAAAAACAGGCTCTTGTTATGGAAAAAGATAAAAAAAATGAAAAAAGAATAGCCGAATTAGAAAAAGAAATAGCAAATATACGTGAAACATACAATAGTGCAAAATCAGCACGAGAAGAAGATAGATCACTCATCATCAAAGCAAAATCTATCAAAGAAGAACTTAAAAAACTCGAACATGAAGCAGCAATTGCAGAAAAACAAACTGACTACAACAAAGTGGCTGAAATAAAATACAGTCAAATACCAGCCAAAGAAAAAGAACTCCAAGATATAGAAGACAAGATAGCTCTCTCCAAAGAAAGTGGTAATCTCGCACTCAAAGATATAGTACAGGCACAAGACATAGCGACTATCATCGCAAAACGAACTGGGATACCAGCATCCAAACTTATCCAAAGTGAGATGGATAAACTAGCTAAACTAGAATCATATCTCGAACAAGAAGTTGTCTGACAAGACAAAGCGATAAAAAGTATCGCCAATGCTGTCAGAAGAGCAAGAGCATGACTCAAAGATCCACAAAAACCGATCGGATCATTTCTATTCTTATGACCCACAGGAGTCGGTAAGACAGAATTAGCTAAGAGCCTAGCAAGATTTCTTTTTAATGATGAAAAATCCATGATTCGTATCGACATGTCCGAATACATGGAAAAACATAGCGTAGCAAGATTGATTTGATCACCTCCAGGATATATTGGACACGATGAAGGCGGACAGTTAACCGAGGCAGTCAGACGCAAGCCTTACGCAGTTATTCTTTTTGACGAAGTTGAGAAAGCCCATCCTGATGTATTTAACACACTTCTCCAACTACTCGATGATGGAAGACTAACAGACAGCAAAGGAAGAACTGTCAACTTCAAACACACAGTTATTATCATGACAAGTAATATCGGTTCACATATTATTATGAAAAAACTATCTGATCTACCAATCCCAGATGAAAATGACAACGACGATCCGCTCAGCAAAGAAGTAGAAAAAATAGCAGCCAAAAAAGAAAAGAAATGAGAAAACACAGAAAATATTGAAAAAGATATTATGCCACTCCTCCAACAGCATTTTAGACCAGAGCTACTCAATAGAATAGACGATATTGTTATATTCAATCCAATATCCACAGAAATGTTGGCATCCATTGTCCAAATACAGATAATCCAGTTCCAAGAATTACTCAAAAAAGAGAAAAATATAACACTTGAACTAGACAAAAAGAGTATCCAATTCCTCACTGAAAAGTGACGAGATCCTGTTTTTGGTGCCAGACCATTAAAAAGAGCAATCCAAAGACATCTTATTGATATGATAGCGCTCGCCATCATTGATGGAAGTATCCAAGAATGAGATACCATCCATACAACCATCAAAGATGCTCGCATAAGTATACAAAATACATAATCTATTGAATAGGGACATCTTTACGATTGTCACCCATATATTCTAGTATAGCAGAAAAGAAAAAATCATCATAATTAGCGACTTGATCATTAGCATAGCGATTATTAAACAACATTTTCCCACATTGATCAAGAACTACTTTATCATGAGGTATTGCATTCATCAAACTTCTCTGATTAGTGAGTTGAAAAAACTTAACAACAATACGTGTCTTATCACCTTTATTTTTAACCTTTACTTGGATAAAAGCATTTTTTCTATAACGATAAAATCATTCTGATAATCAATCATTTTGGAGTTGATAGACCAGAGATCATTCTCTAGGATCATCAAAAGTAGGTATTGCCATATTGATATAGTCAGGTCAATCAGCAACAGGATCTACAACTCAATCACCAGAAGAAACAAAGGTATGGTAAATACTAGTTTCATATCTATCACTACCATCTTCATATATAGGTTTATCAATGTGCTGCGCAAATCAAGAAGTAGCTAAACCAGCAACAACAATAGCCAATCAATGTTTCAAAGAAGACATACTATACATATAAACAAATTAAAAACATAAACAATATTATACATATTTTATAGAACAATACAAGTCTTGTAATAAACAACAAAAACACTACCCTATAACAAACATTTATTTGAAACAACACCATGATCGGTATATTCGATAGTGGATTCGGCTGACTACAAACACTACAATATTTTCAAGAAGCCTATCCACATTATGACTATCTTTTCCTTGCTGACCAAAAAAATTATCCATTTGGAACCAAAACACCAAAACAAGTCAAAGAATATACATTTCAATGACTCCAATGGCTATTTGACCAATGAGCACAGATAGTGATCGTAGCTTGTAATACTGCGGCTGCATACGCTATCAGAGAACGACAAACCATCTATCCTGACAAAAAGACTCTTTCTATAACCATCCCCGGAATGGAGAAAATTACTGAGATACAGAAAACATGTAAAAACATAGCCGTTCGAGCAACACAATGAACCATGCAATCAGGTATGTATACAAAATTATTTGAGAAAGTAGACAAAATAAAAAACATCAATATGCAAGTAACAGTAACGACAGAACTTGTCGACTTAGTAGAAAGGGGAGAAACAGACATCACCAAAAAACAAAAGATAATCGAAAAATATACTAAACTATTGGAGCAAGATAAGATAGATTGTCTTGTGTTATGATGTACACACTTCCCTGTATTACTACCAGAAATTATGACACAATTTGATGGAACAATCATCAATCCCTGATACGAAGCAGTCATCAAAATACAACCATATCTAGAAAGACACCCTGAAATAAGAGAGAAATTAACCACAAACGGAATAACAAAACTCTACACAACTGGAGATCCAGATAACTTTATTGCAATATGAAAAAACATATTTCCCAATTTAGAAGAAGCACATAAAGTGATCATATAAAAAAATTTTATCAATATTAAAGTAATATTATTAAACTTGCAACACGTCATTTTTTACATATAATATAAGTATGGGGATGTACCGGATTTGATCAGAAGATTCCACATCTAACTATAGCCACTATTCGACGAACGTACCGAGTCTAAACAATCGTTCAACCAAAAATGCAAACAAGAATCTCTTCGCGAGATACAATGCTTCTTTGGCATACGCTGCCTAATGAGCATTCAACTCATCATTAGACTCCTGCTAGATGATGAGCGCTTAAGCAGGAAAACTGTTATGTCGACAGTGTAAACATGGGATGCCTGTCTTTTGGCTCACCTGTCCGATACTCAAGACACTAAACCCAAGGAAAATAGAAAGACTGTAGTGGGAGAAGTAGTTATATGTGCTTTTGAGACACGGGTTCGATACCCGTCATCTCCA
>SKIU01000109.1 GCA_007116275.1 candidate division SR1 bacterium
GAAGCGCTGACGACGATGAAAAAACCAAATTTGATTTTGAATGTCGATGGGCATGTTGCTGCATTGTTACTGGATATGATGGAAGGGATGTGATATACGACCCAACAGATACAACAATACATTGACGCCGATGTATTCAATGCCTTATTTGTCCTCGCCAGAAGCATCGGATTTATCGGACATCATATCGATCAAAAAAGACTCGGAGAATGACTGTATCGCACACCATGGGATGATATTTTATATAGTTAATATAGAGTAGATTATGACTTACAGCATCAAAGAACTAACACCAGATATGTTACAAGAGCATAGAGAAGATTATTTTGCGACATTAGCAAATCTTTCCGAAATAGAGACGATGTCAGCACAAGAATCTATAGATACTTTGGCTGCTATCAATCAGCAGTGATCACATGTCTACGTCGCAATCCATGACGATGGTAATATTGTAGGTACTATAACTCTCATGCTTGAACAGAAATTTTTGAGAAATGGTGCGCTTGCGGGACATTTAGAAGATGTTGCAGTACGTGAATGATATGAAGGACAGGGGATTGGTTGATGACTAGTAGCACATGCTGTTGCACAAGCAAAACAATACAACTGTTACAAAGTCATTCTCGACTGTAACGAAAAACTCCTCGGATTCTACGCCAAACACGGATTCGAAGCCAAGGAGATTTGTATGAAGATGTATTTGTAGGTTATTTTTTCAGAGATATATAATGCAATCTAATCCTTAACAATAAAACAATAACACAGGCAAGGAGTTGCAAATTGATGACAATAATAAATACTACATCTTGCAATATAAATATTCCATAAAGTGATGTAAATAGAGTAGTAAGGCTTCGAACAACATAAGTAGCGATATTTGCACTAGGCTTATTTTTTCGTAAATCTACCATTGTAGGTACAAATCATACAAAAGTAATTATACCACCTATACTATATAAGAATATCAATATCATTAGAAGTATTTCTTGCATGTAGATTGGTAAAAATAAAAGGTACTATTTCTTAAACCCATATACCTCTCTTTCAAGAAAGTATGATATAGCAATCCTTACCGTAACAACAATAACCAACTCAAGGAGATCAATAAGACTCCTATCAGCTAGAGTTGCTATAATATCAGCAGCGATAATAAAATCAAGTCACAATAATATGTATCATCCAAGTTCTGATCTTACATCTTGTATCATGGATCTCCATTTTTTGTTATGATGTTTTATGAGTAAACTACAAACGCTCGTTATTGAAAACCCAAATCCAAATAGAATAACAATAAGTCATATATATTTGATAACTTGTTCGATGATTTGTAAAATACTTTCCATGATAATACGCTAAGGTGTAAAATTTATTCAGCTATTTATTCTCCTTCTCCTCGCCTGACTTGTTGCCAGTCAAATCAACCACTTACTACACGGTCTTCAAACCAATTTGGATTGATGCCAGTTCTAAATGGAAAGTCTTCAGGGACATAATATCACTTTATCTGTGATAGACATTTGGTGACATTAGTTTGCCAGTTTATCGGTGATGATGCATAGATTTTACCATTAGGATTACCATATCTTGATAGTTGGTTGATGGTATGGTAGTGACCAAGATATTGATTATTCAGTGTTTGACTAATCGCTCTCGCTCCAGCTAATGCAGATCCAAAAGCAAATCTATCTCATCTATCATTATTACCGACATTACCAATATTACCATCGGTTGATAAATACCTACCCAGTGTACTTTCTGCAAATGCTACACAGATAACCATATCTCTATCAATATTTAGGTCTGCAACAGCATTATCCCAAAAAGTTAATGTTTTGTAGATTCCCACACCATAGCTTGATAAGAAGTTCTGCGCTCTTTCATCGACAGTATCTCATTCCATAATAGTAAGGTTAGTAATATCAACTCATCTTGCATATTTATCTCTAAGATATTTTACACTATAGAGATCTGGTAATATATTTTTGTCTTTAATAACACTTGCATCCAAGTTTGTAAGTGGATCTATAGGAGTTCCATTTTTGAATACAGAGAATGTAAGGTTGGCTCCTGGTGCGATAAATCCAGCTCATTTTGTCCCAGGTTCTCCTCCACTATATCACAATAGTTGTCATCTTCTTACTATATCTCATGGTTGGACAACAATATTGTTCATATAACTATAGCTAGAAACATATCAGTCAGTATGAAGTATAACTATCCAGTTAATACCGATATTATCGTTGTTGGTTGTATGATATACAACACCATTGCGGACACTATATACAGGAGTTCCTTGTTCTGCTTTTACTTGTAGTCCTCGATGAGGAAATCCATTATCATCTCTAAATGATTTATCATCAAAGAAATATTGTATATCTTCTATAGGATATATCGGCCATGCAAGATCATGTGGTATATTACCATTATCTTCTATTTCTTCTAAAGCACTTAGTGCATCAAATATATTAAAAGATACATTATATATCTTTTTAGATACATCATCTATCATAGTCATAACCGCATCATGGACACTTTTGGGATTTTGAAATATCCCACCGATTGTATCAGTTTGCAGTGCTCCATTTTTATATAGATCAATAAACTGTCTGAGGTAGAGCTTTTTTTGCTCCATTTTTTCTAATTCTTCACCATAGACAAGGATGTCATTTTTTGCATCCATTCTCAGTTTGTGGAGTTTCACCATAGCCTCCATATGTTTTTTTTCTGATGCATCAAGCTTTTCAAGTAATACGGTAAATTGATTGAGTAATCACTCGATGACTTGTTGATTGGCAAGTGTACGAGGGATATTGTCAGAATGTAGTACTAATTTAATCTCATCAATAATACCTTTTTCTGGATCTGCGATATAATTATTGGTCTGATATAAAAACACAGCAAATTCCTTAACAATTTGCTTTGTTTCATCAATCTCTTTTCTTAGTATTTTTATTCTTTCAGCAGTAGTGTTGATATTTTTCTTATATCATGCGACTCTTCTCATCATAGTATCGACTTTTTCAGTAGTGTCTTGGATAGTGGTAATTACCTTCACTATCTCATCTCTGACTTCTCTGTATCTTTCAGAGAGTCATTCTTCTGTTCTTTCTTGTTCATCCAAAGCAAACAATTCTTCCGTGAGTACATCAATCGTTGCTTTCAATCACCTTACCTCTCCAAGGGCATTGTCTACGTTAAAACTTTCTATTACTGGGTCCTTTTGTATAACATTATCAGTTTGTGCATAAGAAAAACTATACAGCATCGTCAGGCAGATAAATACTCCTATAACATATTTTTGTATCATGATACATATCAAAATATAAATATACATCACAAGTATATATCCAGACTGATTATTTGCCAAATTTTATCCCTCCCTACACAAGAAGAGACTTGACAAAATAAAAAATATATAAAGATTTGCAAAATAAGCCTTATCGGAGTAGTATTGAAGGAGAGTATTTTATATACCCTAGGATGATGAAAAACTATGAAACAAAAATAGATACTCTCGAATCCGTTGACAATGGTCGAGAACAAGAAACTCAACAACATCTTGTAGAGTTATGGGACGAATTACACAAACTCAAAGATCCTATTAGTACCCCGGAAGACTATGAGTAGTTCTATTTCTTATATATTATTTTTCATCATTATCTCATAGACGGATAACTCCATCCCAAATATTCATAGACTGTATTTGTTCACTATGAGTAATAGTATACAGCTTCATGTCATTTTTCTTAACAAAATCAGTAAGCATATCAGCAACTTTCCCTACCGTATCTTTATCTATATTGTTAATTGTTTCATCCAAAAAGAGCATCGGAGCTCTGAGATAAGAAGCAATAGCAAGCATCCAAACAAGCTTGAGTATAGTCTTTTGTCCCCCGCTCAGACTTTTCACTTC
>SKIU01000033.1 GCA_007116275.1 candidate division SR1 bacterium
TATTATTGATTGATGTAGTGAAAAATACCATCCTTGTCAGGCATTGGGTGACATGCTTACTATGATAGAAAGTGTTTGATCATTAGAAAATCTCCACCATATAGCATGGTTATGAATAGAAAATAATGTCTGTAACTCTTTGAAAATATTATGTACAAAACTATGAATACAACTATCTTTGTTGTGTCCGGAACAACACCAATCAAGTATTGATGTCGAACTTGATACAATCTGTGATAAAGCATGATATATCAATCGTACACTCAACAAGTCAGTAGGACTGCAACATGCACAATTTATCCATACTGATACATGGATGGATATGGAGTTTTTTACTAACTGAGAAGTAATTGAAGCATACAAAGATCAGTATAATAATAGGATACAGGCGTTTAGTCCCTATCAAGTATCCAAGTCTCTTATCGAATCATATGCTCCCAATGCGAAAGTTATGCATTGCCTTCCTGCTCATATTGGCTATGAGATCACGCAAGATGCTATCGATCATCCAAACAGTATCATCTTTACACAAACTGCGAATAGACTGCATATACAAAAAGCAATACTTCTATGGTTGTGGCAGCATAAATAGTATTTACTATAAGCGAATATTTGTCAACTTATCACAGTCACAAATATAGTTGCAAATGCGTATGGCATAGATATATATTATGTATCCGTTTATAGCTACTGGCTACTAGCCGTGTGGCTTACATCATTTACTTACTGTCTATACCTATGACAAAACCTATAAAAATATCATTATGATTTCTCCTACTTGCAGCTTGTAGCTTGCAACTTACATCTTTTGCTAATGAACCACAGCTCGTCATCGACCCTATCACTAAAAGAATATACGTTACTACTGGTGATGCAACGACGACTCCAGTCGTACAAGAACAGTCTACTGGTAACAATTTTAACTTCGCTGACAATTATATTAGTGCAACTGGCGCTGATACCCAAAATAACACAGAAGGACAAACTTGAGATACTGATAATGAGACTAACGAAGAAGACACTCCTCCAACTATACAGATCGAAACAGAATGATTGACAGAATTTGAACAAGCATTGGCACGAATGTATGCTAATGGACTTACACAATACGATACAGCAGAAACCTATAGACCAGCTGATGGACTCACAAGAGAAGAAGCTGCAAAAATAATCGGTGAAGCGTATAGAAAACTTGGCTATCCTACTGAGACTAAAAATGAAAACTGTAGTTTTGCTGATGCGGACAAATTTGATCCGACTCTCGTAACAAATATTGAAGATGTATGTACATGGTGATTGTTCCAAGGAAGTGCATGAAATTTTCTCCCAACAGAAAGCATGACCAAATGACAAGCACTTGCAGTATTGATAAGAATGCTTGAAGGAAAAAAATCTGAAGAAATAGGTGCCGTACGATGGGATATATATCACAAAAAATGACTCACTATAGGGATCACACAAGATCCACGTGTAGAACTATTTGATCAACCCATAACCAGAGAAGAAATAGCACTATTTGTATGGAGAGTAAAAAATATAGTCGAAAATGAACAACTCAGAGTTTTTAGTCTCAACACTATGGGACAAATAGATGGTGATACGACAGGAACACAATCTATCAGCAACGAACAACATCTCCAATCTCTGGCATCAGGTATAGATCTTGCAAATGATCCAGAACTACAAGAGGCTATAAATTGGATGTATGAAAATGGGTTTACTGTTCATCAGACAGCCAAAGAATTTAATCCATTTACTCTTACAACGAGAGAACAAGCGGCTAAAATAATCGATATATTTGCAGGATTGTATGGTGGTGGTGAAATAACGCTTCTTCCAGAAAGTAGCTGTACGTTTAGTGATCTTGGAGATACGCCTGATGATCTGATACCACATATCATTAGTGCTTGTAGACAATGACTTATTGTCGGAGCAGGAAGTACATTCAACCCCAAAGGCACTATGAGCAAAGCACAGTTTATCGTCGCTCTTGTAAGATTATTGGAAGGAAAACAGTTAGATGAAAGAGTTAATCCACGATGGAAAAATTATTTTGAACTTGCTCGTTCATTGGAAATTGTCGGACCTGGAGATGTGATTACTTTTGACAATGCTATCACCAGATATGAAGTGGCTATATTTTTGTACAGATTTAAAGTGAAATACCTTATCCTCAAAAATCTCAACAATAGTAGATTACCAAATGAAATCGTTAGCATGGTTTCTGACTCAGTCTCTACTGGGGTAAACAATCTTCCTGAATGAGAAGTTTTTGTTAACACTCCTCTTCTCTCTGATAATAATTTTTCTGTATGATATATAGATGTTTTTGGTACAAGACAAAAAATCGTAAGGACATCTCGTGAAAGTTTCTTTAGTAACAACCTTGTATGGTATGGAGATATCTTTGATATGGAAACTGATGAGAAGATCTGAACAGTGACATTTATTATCGGAAACGGATTTTTGATAGAATGAACCATGAGATACACTAATGCGACAAGAGATTTTATTATCACAGCCATCCCTGGAAAACAATCAACATATGCTATCAGAACCGTTCAAAGAGGTGGATGAGAAACTGTTGCTATAGATGATTTGGCAGAAGCTGCTAATACAGAGGGTGATATAGAAGATGAAAGCGATGAAGAACAAGATGATAGTGATACAACTACTTGATCAGTAGATACTGGAACTGGAACAGTACAATAACATAGATTTATATACAACACCACACTATGAAAATTACCATTATGTCTGATAGTCACGAGCATTGGGACAATCTCCGTGCTGCTATAGCGATAGCAAATAAGCAAGGATGTGAGGTGTTATTATTTGCTGGAGATCTGATGGCACCAGGTAATGGACTAGCTGCACTCAAAACGTTTGATGGTCCCGTACATATGGTTTTCTGAAATAATGATGGTGATATATATAAACTTACGCACAATAGCCAGTGAACCAACATAGATATCCATGGAGACATCTATGAAGATACTATCGATGGACTAAAGGTTATGATGAATCACTATCCACAAATAGTCAACTGGGCAGCTAAATCTGGGGACTATGATCTATGTATCTATGGACACGACCACAGCTATCACTATAGTACTATAGATAATACACAATTATTAAATCCTTGATCTATCCTAGGAGACAAGGAAGCGGCGTGATTTGTGATATATAATACACAGAGTAAGGAAGTAGAACGTATTATACTATAGTCATTCTGAGCCTGCCTGCGCCTGCCTGACGGCAGTCAGGGTAGGCAGGCAACGCGAAGAATCTTTATAATTACTAAGATCCTTCGTTCCACTCAGGATGACAGATATACTGAACAATTTATATGACAATACTCCCATGGAAGTAAAAAAAATAACACAAGATGTTATGATAGATATTAAACCATGAATGAGGCCTGATGATCTGGCATCTTTTGTCTGACAATGACATATCAAAAAGCAGCTCGATACCGCGATCGATAGTGCGAAAAAAAGGAAATCTCCTGTCGGGCATATGTTATTTGCAGGACCGAGTGGATTTGGGAAAACAACGCTTGCACATATTGTCAGCAAGGAAATGAATCGCAACATCAAAGCTATTACTGCTTATGCTATCAGCAAACCTGCAGAAATCATTTCTATCCTCAACAGTCTGGAAGAGTGAGATATTCTTTTTATCGACGAGCTTCATAGACTTAGGCCACAGGTGGAAGAAGTATTGTATGTCGCGATGGAAGATTATGTGATCGATATCGTGATGCCTGATGGTGAAAATATGAGAATTCCCATCGTGCCATTTACGCTTATCGGTGCAACAACGAAGTCTGAAAGTTTATCACAGCCATTGAAAAATAGGTTTGTGTATCAGTTTCATTTTATGGATTATAGTACCCAAGAAAAACAGCACATCATCCAGACTTATCTGGACAAACACGAGGTTCCATTAGCAGACAAACTCCTCTTAGACATCATCCATGAAAAAGTAGATAGTGTACCCAGAGAAATCCATAACATGTGTATCAAGCTCAGAGATTATGTTGTATCACACAATATCAGTTCTGTCGATCATATGACGTGGGAAGCATTTTTGCTCCATGCACAGATCGATGAAGGTGGAATGTCTGTCTTGCATAAGAAATATCTGGATATCCTCTCGCAGTATGATAGACCTATCGGTGTGAGAACTATCGCTGTACAGCTTGGAATGCACGAAAAAGCTATTGAAGAAGATATAGAACCACTTTTATTGAAGCTTGGGAAGATAGAAAAAAAGTCTGGGGGAAGGTGTTTGGTGTAGGTGTTTGTATAACTTAAGTCATCATGATATCTAAAAAAATCATTAACGATAGAATAGATAAATTTTTATGATACTGAGATATTAAAACGGACATTTGGTTTGTATGAATGGAAGAATGATTTTGAGGAACTATTGAGGAGTTAGAAATAAGATTAAAATCCACAAAAAGTAAAAACATCATAGATGTTTATCATGATATGGTTAATGTCCCAGATCACATCAAACGATTTATTCCTAATGCTCCGATACAAAGAACACTTAGTAAACTTATCTTAATATACCTTACATTAAAATGAAAAAACATTATTTCTAATGAAGATATAAGAGAGACTCAAACTAATATATTTGGTAGAATAAATAGTGATACATGCAATTTGGAACTAATGCCACTACCCTGTCGCTCAGTTAATGAGAAAGATTGGATATATAAAGATTTTAATATTCCGTGACTTTGATCAAGAAAGGAATATATCGAAAGATTTATGCCACAGAGAATATGCTTGTTTCAAAAACTAATTCATGAAAAAAAGCCAAAAATTGTAATATTTTACTCATTTAGCTATAGGGACAAACGAGATCTAATAATTTGAAAGCCGACAAAGAAAATAAATAATTTATTTTTTTATAGAAACAGTCATACAAACTTTTTTATTATTCCACATCCTGCAGCTCACTCATTAACAAAAAAAGACTGGTATAAGATAGCTGAAGATATAAAATATATAAGCAAACAATAATTTTTTTATCATCTTACATTATCACACCATGAAAGGATTTCACACAAACATCGAGCAAGATACGCTGGATAATCTCAATTTTAGGAAGGTTCTGTATACAGGGAAGCATATGCAGCTTGTGCTGATGACACTGCAACCATGAGAAGACATCGGGATGGAAGTACACAAGGAAAATGATCAATTTTTCCGTTTTGAATGAGGAGAAGGAAAATGCATCATCGATGGACATAGCTATGATGTCGAAGATGGTTCTGCTATCGTCATCCCTGCTGGGGCTGAGCATAATGTCATAAATACATCCCATGTCGAACCACTCCATATGTACACTATCTATGGGCCATCGCACCACAAAGATGGTATCATACGTGTAACTAAGGAAGAAGCTGAAGCAAACGACGAAGATTTTGATGGTGTGACGAGTGAGTAGGTCTTGCTTTTGGGAAGTAATTATCCATACTGACTATAATTTTTTATTATTTATCATATCCTATGAGAAAATTATTTGTCGTTTTATCAACAACCGTACTGTTTTTTGGATTTAGTTCTGCAGGCTTATTTAATCAGTTAGAAGAATCGATTCAGTCATCAGTAGATGCACTAGAGGAAAAACTATCGACACAATATCCATTATTCTATGAAGAATGTGTTATTCCAGAATGGAATGAAGAAAGTGCATTAATTGATGAAGATGAAGATAGTCCATATTTTCTTAGTCCACAAGGATGTAATGGTCAGTATGAAACTGAACTCACTATAGTAAACAATATACTTAGTAAGATACTTGACGATACGAGTGATTATGATGAGGAATTAACCATGGAAGATATAACGATGGCTTTGGGGATTGTGACTATGTTGATAGAAATTTTGGAAGAAAGAAGAAATGAAGCTCTCGCTGCCAACAGACTACCTGCTCAGATAGACATCATGTTCTCGGCTATGATATACTATTTTGAAATAGCAAAACTAGGGCTCAATATTATGACATTGTAAATTACAATAGATCTCTTGATTTTTGGGGAAAATCGACTATAATATAAGTATATATTTAAGGTATTGATTGAAAAAACGTTATGCAAACTTCCACATATAGATCGTATACTACTCTCTGTTGTGGACTCTTGTGCTGTAGCATATAAGAAGGATCGTTTTTCTCGTTGTCCCTCTTTAGGCGAGTGACAGTTCTTCGCCAAAAGCGAGGTTCAGAAAAATGTAGCCGATCTTTATATGCTTTTTTTACGCCATGAATAATACACCATATACGACACTCAAATTTCTTGACAGCATACAATCACACTATGTATACTTGAGCACTGACCTTTATAAAGCGATGTCCAATAGTAATGGATCACTCAGTGTCTATGCTTGATTATATAATGCATACAACGATTACTTGGCTGCGGAAAAAATACCATTGTACAAACATATCGTTAGGCAACGATTTGAGACACTTGATCAATCGACACAAAATGATCTCAAAGATATTATTCAATGAGAAAAATTCTATTTTGATATTACTGTTATGGGTTCCAAAAAAGAAGCTAAGTTTAATCAACATCAATACAGTTTTGTTAGCGTACTGCATCGTATCATACAAGAAGATAGTGATCTATCTATAGAACACTGAACAAGATGACATTATGTATGATGATGAACTACCAAAGAAGCTGTCGAACCTATTAGTGTTCTCGGTCATGGTTGACCAGACAATCGAGATCCTGATCAATAATAAAAAAAAGCTCCAAAGTATTGGAGCTTTTTTTGTAACAATACAATTTATTTAGAAAGGCAAATCATCTCCTCCATCACTATCAGCTGCAGCAGCGGCTGGTGCGGATGAACCATCTGCAGATTCTATTCTCCATGCGTTGACACGGTTATATAATCTTCCGTTGTATTCACTATGTTTGAAATTGATACTTACAGTCACCTCATCTCATTCTTTGTGTTCTTTGATCATATCTGTCTTATCTCCTAGGATATCGATAGCGAGACTATTTCTTTTGTAATCTTCCATCTCTCCTGGTTCTTCGACTACGAATGTTACTTTTTTGATTTGATTTTGTCCGACAAGTTCTTCTGGAGTAATTTTTGTGATTTTTCCGGTAAATTGCATAGGTATGAGATATAATAATATAAAGCTATTGGTTATTAAGCTATTAGCTACTAACCATTTTCGTTTTCATAATCTATTGTTTTCATCCAAACTTTCAAGGGAAAAGGGTCCGAATAATGATAGCTATTGCTCATATAGTGATAGCGATATCTGCTATATTGAATATTGGCCAAAACCCTAGATCTATAAAATCCCTCACTCATCACAACACTACTCTATCATAGAGGTTTCATAGCGCACCAGCAAGAATGATAGCATATATCCATCGTGTGATTTGTTTTTGATAATAGAGCCATGACAAGGCAGCGATTGCTCCCAATGTAACCAACATAACTACCAGCATGGGTATAGGTATCGACCAGGCTATCCCCTCATTAAAATGTGCGGTTATCAATCATCGATCTGCATACAGTTGTTTATCATAAAATATATACTTACTCCGTAAATCAAGAACAAAGACTAACAACGATAATACTATCGTAAAAATACTTCTATGCATTATAACAATATATAATAAATAATATACACTATTATTTTCTCTTCTTCGATCATTTGTTTGCACGGACTTCGTTTTGTTTTCTTTGTTCTTTATTGATTTTTTGGTGTTTTCGGCTTAGTTTTTTTCCTGTCTTTTCGTCTCTCATACTCGCTTTTTTGTTTCTATCAAGCATCGTCTTATATTCTGCGTACTCTCTTCTTTCTCTGGCCTTAAAACGGATCACAATAGGCACTCAGATAAATCCATAATATTTTCTAATAGTATTATCTATCCATTTTTTGAAGGCAAAATTGGCTCTATTTACATAATTGACAAACACAACGAAAGTCGGTGCATTAACATCTACTTGCGTCACATACAGTATTTTACAAATCTTATTTTTGGCAAAACGAGGTGGTCTTGTTATCATATCTTTTGTTATGGCTCTGTTCAACTCCCCTGTATCTATTCTTCTAAAGGCTTCTTTGGTCACTGCTTTGACCATTTTCATTACATTTGGAATCCCATCACCACTTGTTGCTACCAGCGGAACGATAGGAATATATTTTGCAAAATCGAGTTTTGCTTCTGTCTGTTTCATTACATGTTGTTTTTGTTTTTTGTCTAGAAGATCCATCTTATTTATACAGACAACAATAGGCAAGGCTATATTATAGACTTCTTTAATAAGTGTTAAATCTCTATGTGTTACCCCCTCTGTTGCATCTATCATAAATAATGCTGTCGGTCTTGTGTATTTGAGCATATCTTTGGTTTTGGTATAGGAGATTTTTTCTATCCCACGCATATGTCCAGGACGTTTGATTCCTGCAGTATCAAATATAGTATATTGTTGGTCTTGATAGACAAAGTCTGTACTAATATAGTCACGCGTCGTTCCTGATTTATCCTCTACCTTGGATATATATTCTCCAACGAAGGTGTTCAATAAAGTGGATTTACCAGCATTTGGTTTTCCGATAATTGCAAATGATATCTTGGATTGTAATTTCTCTTCTTGTGTAAGTTTATTCTGCAATGGTTTAGATGTATCGATGATATTTTGGATCCTCTCTTGTACTTGCCCTACAGCTATTTCTTTGAGTGCGCTGACTCCGATAACATGAGGAAATCATTTTTTGTAATATTCAGCGATGGCACTAGAATAATCAGCTTCTTTCCACTGTATATCTAGTTTATTTACGATGAGTATCACATTATCTTTTTTCCCAGTTTTCATAATATATGCGAAGATATCTTGTTCTTTGGATGTAAAGCCGACACTGTCATCGATTACAAAAAGAATAATATCGCTATGATCGATAATATATTGGATAAATGGTCGCTCTTCTTTAAAATCTGTGAGTCCTGGACTATCAAAAAACTGGACCTGTCCTATACCAGGAAGGTGTGCTTGATGACGCAATATGTCGGTGGTTGTACCAGGTATATCCGTTACTATCGCTCTAAATTGTCCGATCAATCTATTAAATAATGTGGATTTACCAACGTTGGTAGCTCCTACTAATCAAATATGTAACATAAAATAATATAAAGGTAAAATATTGAAAGCACAAAGCACTGTATATTTTTCTACTTTCATTATACTAAAATCCTAACAAAAAACAATCACAGAACGATAATTGATGGATTGCTGTTGCAAAAAAAAAATACAATCGTAAAAGGTAATTTGGGTAAGATATTTTATAGTATATAATAGAAAGACACAATACTCTAACCCATAATCATACTAGAATCTACAGTATATCATTCATATTCTTAATAATAACATAAATTATGCCAATTATAATAACAGGAGTACTCTTACTTATATTTGGAATACTTGCTATATTTAGTGTGAGTATTCATGATTCATTTGCGCTCGGACTCAGAGGAATAGCCCAATGACGATGGGAAGGTGAACCATCTAATTATTTCTATTTTTTTAGACAACTCAGAAATATATGAGTCGGACTTGTGATGGCTTTTTTGGTATATCTAATACCTATCAAGTTTTTTCAGAATAATAGAAATATTATTATTATCTTTGTTATATTATTGCTATTTCAATTACTTGTTTTTATCCCGTGAATTGGAATTGTACTCAATGGGGCAAGATGATGGATATCTATTCCGTGATTAACAACACTACAACCTGCCGAGTTTTTTAAGATAGGATACATTCTCTTTCTTGCGAGCTGGCTCATCAGAAAATATAAAACAACCAATACAAGACAATTTTTTACAAATTTTCTTATAGTTAACACTGCTATATTCTTCTTATTTCTTTTTATCCCCGACCTTTGAACAGTATTGGTTATGGGACTGACTGGTCTTGCTATGTGTTGGTATGCTGGAGCTAAATTTAAGTATATTGTTCTTATAACTATTGGTTGAGTACTAGCTGCGGTAGGAGGAGCTCTTATTGCAAGTACGATTAGTCCTAAATTTACCTATATAACCAATAGATTTACTTACTTTATTCGGCCTGATATTGATCCACAAAAAAGAGGGATCTGACGGCAAAATGAACAGGCGCTTATTGCCATCTGATGAGGATGATTTTTGTGACAGTGATATGGGAAATGATTACAAAAATTTGGATTTATCCCTGAAGCACAATGAGATTTTATTTTCTCTGCCTTTGCAGAAGAAATAGGATTTGTCGGTAATATGCTTTTATTAGGATTATATTTTTATCTCTGTCGATATGTACTCACACATCTCCCTCTCGTAAGGGATGAATATAGTAGGCTTATGGCTGTATGACTTATATCTCTTATTGTTATGCAAATGTTTGTTAATATCGGTGTTAATCTTAAGCTTCTGCCCAACACCTGAATTACCTTGCCATTTATTAGTTATGGTTGAAGTGCAATTATGGTAAATATGATACAGATAGTTCTTTTGTATAAGATATTGAAACAGAAATAGGAAGCTTTACACTATAGATAGTTTTATTACCCTATTAGATCAGATGAAACTTTGTATCGATAATAACCGTCTACTATGTGCTAGTCAGACCCAAGAAGATGGAAAGGAATATACGCAAGATATACAAGATTATATCATAAAAAGTTATGATAAGACGCTATTTGTTTCACACAAAAAAAATATCAAAACGATACAGTTCAAAGAAATTTGAGAAAGAATGTCAGCATTTTTTATAACGAATAGGTCTTCGACTTTATGGAATGAGCCTTTAACACTCCACCATACTGGTGCTATGAGCGGACTTATGTTTTATAAGTGATATGATGAAGAACGTGATAGCAACTATGCATTTTTGTACAAATACCCAACCAACAACGTCAACGTCCTCAATACACAGCTCCAACTTTTGGGTGTGGACGCACACGTTAATACTACTGAAAAATGACTTATTGTTAGCTCTGATATAACAAAAGAGCCTCTTGGAGAAAAGACTACTGACATACAAGCGATTATGAGTTATCTATTTGTCCTAACACTTCTGTATGGGAAGATGGATGTTAGAGCATCATCACTTATGGGCATCAAAATACATATGCATCTTTTTTGATCATATCTCAAAGAACAGCAAGTACTGGATACTATGTTATATTTTCTACAAGGCAAGGGATTGTTTTTGCAAAAAAGCATCATAGAAAGCAATGATGGTATAGTCTATCAGATATCATCTAGTGATTATGAGGTACTTAGTTGATTTGCGCAATTATACAAAAGCATTGCAAAAATAGACAAAATACCTACATTTGATAAGACGATACAGACAAAAAACAAGCTTGTTGCATATATCCAATCACTCATAGAATCATGAGATATAATGGATGAAAACAATACACTTGATCTAGTTAAGAATCGTATCGTTAAATGCCTGACTAAGTAATAGTTAAGCTTTATGAGGGGTTGGTGTAAAGGTAACACAACGGTCTTCGGAACCGTCGTTACGGGTTCAAGTCCTGTACCCCTTGTATTTTCACGAAAAATATACATAATATAAATAGATTTATTCTGTTTTCAAATATAATATATGAGAAACAAACATCAAAATGGATATTACGATTGTTTGTGATTATATCATAGTAACACTAACACAGATCAACATACTTGAAACACTCGTAAAGAAAAGAGTAAAAGGTGATTCCCCGGTGCCACAGAAGAACAATTATTACTTGATTTACAACATAATAATACCTTGCCTCAATCTACTAAATAATTAGAAAGATAGTACACATGTACTCTTTTTTGTTTTCTTGGCATTATGAAATATTTTGGTATATGGCACAAGCCTATTAAAGACTGGAAATACTATCTCCGTCTTCTCCACATCCCCTTTACTGTGCTCATCGTAGCTACGTTTGTAGTTTTCGCTTTTTATCACAATATAACAAGTATTGTTTTCTCTAAAAACAAAATCGATGTATTTAGAGAAGATCTACAACAAGTGGCTTTGTATTTTTGGACGGTTGATAGGGAATTTTCTGATTTTCTTGTAACATTAGATGGTATTGTAGAAGGATATATGAATGAAGAAAATATTCTGAGTGAAAAAACTGATGAAATAGAAAAAGTACGGGAATATGTATATAATAACAGAAGTTATCTTGCTTGACTTGGTTTTGATAATTACAATGACATCATGGATTTCCTAGCTGACACCTGGAAATACAAAGATGAATTGTTTGTGTTACTTGGGAAAGATACACCCCAAAACTATCTAGTAATATTACAAAATAGCAACGAAAAAAGACCGAATGGATGATTTTTCTGATCATTTGCATTTATACAGGTATATCAAGGACGTATACAACATATAGAGATTGTTGATAGCTACTTCCCAGACTTTATCGGGCGTGGGGCTAGTGTCACTCCTCCAGTCTGGTCACAGACATTTCTTCCTGAATCAAGAGTTGCATTTATAGCGGCAAATTGGTTTGGATTTACCAATATTGATGGCCACAATATAAAAACACTGTATGAAGACATATTTGGATGAAATTATCATACAGAAAAAGTTAATGAAGTAATACAACCCGATACTTTCGCTATGCTAGAAAATAAAAACATCAAGTGAGTATTATTTATTGAGACAAAACTACTGGAAACGATTATGCCAAGTATTAGGCAAAAAATTTGGGAATGGCAATTTGTTAATGCCTCTATTGACATCATTAGAGGAGAAGCTCGTAGCAACAAAAAGGAGTTTTATATCGATGAGGTAAATAGATTTTTTGCAGACAATGCACTCTCAATAGCGAAACATATCATTAATAATTTTAATTCGGTCATCAACCAACAGCTTATAAATATTCACCTTTCTAATGTAAGCGACCAGTTTAATGGCCTCATACAGAAATGGTCACTAACAAACATTTATGATCCAAATTATATCTATGCACGAGATATCAATGATTCATATAACAAAATAGATGGATTTATCGACAAGAATATAGAAATCATTGATGTATATGGAAACCTTATATTAGAGAGTTCTAGAGATAAATTTTCTATCGAGGATTTGGATAATGGTGATTATATGATGAATATCATTTATACGCTCTATATACCCAATACCTACAAAGATATTATCAAATGATTTGAAGAAAAATATGATATAGAACTTGGGAATAGAGAAAGAATCATCTTGGGATTGATGCCAAATGTTTGAATCACGCCAGAACAATGACTTCGATACAGAACTAGATCAGTACTCTATCTCCCGCCATATATCACTATTAGCGATGATAGTAACATTGGTTATAGGAACAAACTATTTCAAGCACCATTTGCCAATGGATTATACTACAATATGAGAATAGGTGATGATGAAACCAGAAAAATTATTCAAATCCCCATTAGCGTTAACAAAGAATAGTTACTTTACTTTATACGACAGACTATGATAGATATCAATAAGAGTATACAACTATTACAGTGATATTACCATTTTTTATATGTATGAAAATTCTTGGAAAATATTATCAAACACAATAACATAGCTCGTTATGCGCAAGATATACCACTCATCACGGGGAAAGATACCTCTTTCACCATCAAAGGAGAGACAATTAAAACCTTATTAGAACAAATACATGACAATCCTGATAAGAAAAATCTCTTTGGTTATATGATAGAAAGGAATGCCCGAAGATGAGTATTTAGTACAATGAGAGAGTTACTCCTTGATAAAGATCATTTTCAACGTTTTGTCCAGCATACACTTGAAGATCAGTATTTTGCTTTTGAGCAAATTATTATCTTTGTAAGGAATATTTTGACGCATAGTATTGATGCAGATTTTACGATCGAAAGAGATGGTATTGTTGGCCAGA
>SKIU01000039.1 GCA_007116275.1 candidate division SR1 bacterium
ATCTTGAGTGTATCACGCACTTGGACGTCTGAATTTAAGGTATTTGCGAGCTGTATTCATGCTGGATTGTTAACTACAAGTTTGTGAAAATTGGTTCATTCAGTTCAGCCTATTGTTTGTTGAGCAGTTCATGCAAATTCAACATCTACGGAATCTGTATCGTCCATCACTTCTGTGTCAGCTATTCGATCACCATAGTTGATTATATCTCATTTTCCTTTTATATTTCCATTAGTGACGTCTACGCCAGGGGTATAGTATTTCGCTCCATTTTTAAAATGCATTTCTCATCCTCCAGCTATCGTAGTCTGCGCCTTGGATGATAGAGCAGAAAATAGATATATAGTCGGAATTAATAAGGCATATTTAACTTTATTCTTTAGGTGTTTTGATAAACGATTCACCATATTTTAGTATCATCAATATAAAGATCGAAAACCTTTTAGATATGTAGAGTATAGCAAATAGACACATAATATCAAGTTATTGTTGTTTGTCAACTCCCTGCTATCTGCGATAACAGGCTAGGACTTGCAAAGTATCCAAAAATTGCTATGGTTATAGTAGTTTTTATCTCTTCATAGTGGTATCGTGGCGCGTCGTAGAAGATCTTCTAAGAAAATTATTCTCAATAAATATAAATTATGATCTATCCTTATAGTTATTTGATGACTGTATTTTTTTACGCTCTTTCTTGCTGAAGGTTCTCCTACCTTTGTATTCTTACAGACATACGCACAGATAGCATTTGGAGAAGTTTGACTGACTATATTTTTTGCTTTATGTTTACTGGCAGGTATACTAGTCATCGCCAAATGACATCTTATTAAGCAGATATTAAGATCTTTTTCGGCTGTCCTTGTGCTCATTTCTGCTATGATAAACTTTCCTATTATTGATGGAGAAACGAGTTCGTATGAACAGTTATGATGATATATCTCTTGGCCTATACTGTGGATATTGGATCAGGCATTTGGCTCACAAGCAATTGCAGTGAAGGCATTTGTTGTAATACTGTTTATCGTACTCATTGGATGGTTACTGTATGTATTCAATTTTTCACTACCAAATATCAATATTAATATCGCACAAGAAAAAGCTCCAAAAACCAATAAATCTACTAATAATCGCCACACATCATATGCAAGCAAGAAACCAAAAACAGTAGAAGAAAATGATAGTGGACACTCTATGGGACAACCATTATCACCTGGTGTTCTCAAAAAAATTATCAAACAAAAAATGGATGAAAAAATTACTGAGAAAGAACCTAAGGCAAGACCACAAATTAGCTATAGCAAGGACAAACCCACCTTTGATACTAGCATCATGCATAGTAGCGTAGGACAGTCATCGACTATTGATGAGAAATTTCTTATGGAAAAAGCAAAAGCTCTACAAGATAAGCTTATGGAGTTCAATGTACCGATTAGAATAGAGTGATTTGATATAGGACCATCTATTGTACAGATTAGAATTAAGCCAGATGCAGGAATAAAGATATCGACTATTGCTTGACTAAAAAATGATATTGCATCATCTTTGAGAGTAAAATCCATGAGAATGATCGCCCCTATTCCTGGGACAGATGCTGTAGGTATACAGATACCCAATCCTAAACCTACTATGGTGAGACTTGGCGATGTACTTAGTTCTAGCGAATTTGCAAATGCAATGAAAAAAAACGAAACGAACTTATCGCTTGGTAAAGCAATAGATGGTTCTATCGTTATAAAATCTCTGGAAGCGATGCCACATCTATTGGTAGCATGAGCAACATGATCAGGTAAATCTGTCGGTATTAACGACTTTATTCTTTCTCTTATGTATCAAAACACACCATCTGAGCTAAAATTTTTGATGGTTGATCCAAAACAAGTAGAGTTAGAGTTTTATTCTGGACTGCCATACCTACTCGGACCTATTGTTACCGATTCAGACAAAGCATTGAGACTCTTGAAATGGGCAGTCAATGAGATGGAAAATAGATACACAAAACTCAAAGACAAGAGAGTTAAACATATCGATGAATACAACAAGAAAGTCATGGGAGAAAAGATGTATCGCATTGTATTTGTTATAGATGAGTTGGCAGATTTGATGATGTCAGGAAGCAAAAAAGAAGTAGAAACCTGTATCACACGTATTGCTCAAAAAGCTCGTGCTGTGTGAATGCATCTGATAGTAGCGACACAAAGGCCATCGGTTAATGTGATCACTGGTTTGATTAAAGCAAATATACCGACTAGAATAGCGTTTGGTGTGGTATCGGAAATCGACAGTAGAACGATATTGGGGAAACAAGGAGCTGAAAGTTTGTTGGGAAGATGAGATCTTTTGTATACGGATGCAACGACCAGAGACCCTATCAGAATCCAAGCGCCATTTGTCGATACCGATGAGACTGAAGAAATTGTCCAAAAACTCAAAGCGAAATATATGAAGTGATTATCTGAAAATGATGTCTATCTTCCTGAGATATTGGAAGTTTTGGAAGGAAAGACAGAAAATCTTGCATCGATTGGTGGTAATGATGGTTGAGCTGATGCTGAACTTATCGAACAAGCTATCGGCGTGATTGCACAATCAAGAAAAGCATCCGCGACACTACTCCAAAGAAAACTCAATGTATGATTTGCTCGTGCAGCAAGGATTATGGATGCACTAGAAGAAAAATGAGTTATCGGTCCACAAGATGGTGCGAAACCGAGGGATATTTATTTGTAACCATCGTAATAATGTCCAAAGAAAAATTTATACTTATTACATGAGCAAGTAGTGGAGTATGAGAGCAATTGGCAAAAATATATAAAGAAGCAGGGGAAAAAGTGGTAAACATTTCTCGCAGAGAGTGTCAATATGCAGATGTAAATATCTGCCTGTCACTACGTGAAGGAGAAGAAATCAAAAAAGCAGCAGATCAAATTCTTGCTATGGATGAACCGATTGAAGCTATTATTAATTGTATTGGAGTCTTTAGTCGTGAAAATTTTAGCACTATTAGTGAAGATGAAATTAAAAGACTGATGTCTACCAATGTGAAAGCTCCGATGTTGTTGGTATCACATTTATTTGAACGCATCAAAAAAGACGAAACTGATATTTTGAATATTATTTCTACAGCTGGTGTTGCTGGTAAGAAAAATGAACCAGTCTATTCGGCCTCAAAATGGGCACAACGCGGTTTTACTAAAAGTCTACAAGAAGAATTAAAAGACACTGCCTGTAGGGTAATTAGTTTTTGTCCTGGATGAATGAACACAGATATTTTTACAAAAGCCAATGTCTCGATAGATACGAGAAAACGAATGCAACCACAAGATATAGCTACATTCATCAAACAAATCCTTGATCTACCTAAAAATATAGAAGTTAGTGAAATTTTACTCAATCGTAAATAAGTCATCATGGATATTGTTCTTATTATCTTGTGAATGCTTTTTATAATTATCGGGTTGATAGGATCGCTTGTCCCTATATTACCTGGTCCACCTATAAGTTTTTTGGGGATTTTATTTATACATCGAACAAGTGCGATTCACTTTGCGCCTTGGTTATTGTGGTTATTGTGATGACTTACCGTTTTAACAATTATTATGGACTATACTATCCCCCAACGAGGCACGAAGAAATTTGGCTGAACTACATATGGTACGTGGTGATCGACATTGGGACTGCTTGCTGGACTTGTATTCTTTCCTCCGTTATGACTGATTATCTGACCGATACTTGGAGCATTTTTAGGTGAATATCTGCATAGCAATGATCAAAAACACGCCCTGCGTTCTGCATGGGGGTCGTTTGTGGGTTTTGTTTTGTGAGTGGGGATTAAATTGATTGTGTGTGGTGTTATTTTGTGGTATGCAATAAGGGCGA
>SKIU01000066.1 GCA_007116275.1 candidate division SR1 bacterium
ATTTGGGATATAAAAATACTATTGACATATGGATTATAACAGAAAAAAATCTCTGTGTCAAATTTTAGAACAAAAAAATACAATACATTTGACATCTATCAACAAAATAGTATAATGATTATATATTTTTGTTCTTGCCACACGCACATGACACAGCATGGCTACGCAAACAAAAAAACTGCTGACAACAGCTCTCCTGTTGTACAATTTCTCTACGTTTTGTAGAGATTTTTTATTTTTAGAATAAAAAATGAGAAAAACTATTGATACATTAAAAAAAATAAAATTTTTGCCTATTTATACGATGCTTGTATTATGATTGAGTTGATCGCTGACAGAAAATCTACAGGCACAGACACATACTCAGATTACTAGTTGTGATATTTTTAAAAACTTTGCAGAAACAGGCGAAAAGATGCATCCCAGTCATACGCCTTGATTCAAGATATTCCTTAATACAATTCCTTTGGAACCAGCAGAAAAGAAGAAAATTCAAGAAAAATACTGCTCTATTGATGAGATTACGTATTATATTATCGATCAAACAATATTAGCAATTATGAATGATAAATGACTCACAGCAGCACAAAAAAAATATCTTATTCTCCACTTCTTTATTGAAACTCCATTGCCACAAAATCTAGAAACTGTATATAAAAAATATGAAGATGGACCATATATGAATGCAGCAATACGAGCATGAGAAAATTGGGATGATGTAATTGCATATTCTAAACAAAAAAATGAAGAAGCTAAACAAAAAAATGAAGAAGCTAAACAAAAAAATAAAGAAGCTAAGAAATGAAATGAATTACTAAAAAGTATAATGTGAGAAAAGGAATAAAATTGTGATACATTTAGGATTTTTCGTATAGATGGATATAGAGGTAAAAACACAAAAGAACGACAGTAAAGAAGAGAATAAAGACTTTATTCGCCGGAAAAAAGATGTTTTACCTACATTTTTTGAAAATACAGATATTCAAAAAAACGTAGAAGAGGTATTGAATAGTATTGTTATATCAGAACAATTTACAGAACAACAAATACAAGAGTATTTTCCTAAAATCATCAACACTACTAATACGAACCTATTAATGATTCCAAATATTATAAGATCTAAATTGTGAATATTGATTGATGAATGAATACAACAAACAGAGATGGAAACAACACAAACGGAGATGGAAACAACACAAACGGAGATGGAAACAACACAAACGGAGATGGAAATTAATGAAAGATATGACCAAATAGTTTCGGATTTATTATTGTTACAAAAAGTCTATCCACAACATCAAGTAAACCAGGAATATATTACAACAAATAGATATATTTTTAATGGGACGCCATTTCAATCATCGAAGCAACAAACCACGATCCTCACCTACAAATACATCCTCGAACAAATTGTCGCTGAAAAAACAGGAAACCAACAACCCATCACCACCTATGAACGTACACTGATCACCAATTTCAACACCTTCTGTTTCGACACAGGAATCCAATCACAGATAGAACTACCAACAACAGAAAATATTTCTTCTGTACGTGATATCATAGACAACAACGACCTCTGACAAACGCTCTATCAAAAAAACGAAAACATACAATCATTCATCGATCAAAAAGATCCTATTGACCTAACGACCAAAGATCTCCCTTTCATACAACACATCACCGAGCTATATCCTGACGCCATTACACAAGATATCCACACACTATTTGCAAACAACCAAGTAGATATCCCACAAGATTTTTCTCCCCAAAAATTGGTAAAAGGCGATACAGTAAATAAAGATTATCTCCAAAACAACCGTCTAACAGATTTTTTGCCTACTATCCAAACCATCTTAGAAAAATATAATAAACAAGCACAACAAGAACTACAAAATCGTAGCACCAAAGCGATCCACCAACACACCCTTTGAGTTTGCCTCCAGACAGTAGCTAGCTACTTCGATACCGTCACACTCAATATGGAAGACTTCGCTGGTGATGTGAAATTAAATGAAAATAATATAAAAATAGAAAACGATATTGTCATACTAAATGGTACTATCCAAGGTAAAGCACTCAGAAAAACTCCTAACCTAAACAACCTAGGAGACATAACCAATTCTCCCAATGTGATCTTTGCGTATCATATATATTTATCTTCTAAACAACTATCATGAAATTACCAAACTATCTAAAAAACTTTTTTTTAGGAACAGGGCTATTGACTAGCATATTAGTAGTGACAGATGGATTATACAACAATCTACAAGGACAAAAGCCAACGCAGATTACTAATACACAAATAGTAAATACAATCAACAATATCACACAATGATTAAAACCTGAACATAAAGGTGAAATACAGAGTCTTGTAAACAGAACATGAAATATAACTAGCCTTTATCTAGAATGATGTAAATTTATAGATAACCAAACCCCCAACTTCAATTTTACTCCCGAAGAGAAGTTTTATGCAATGGTACTGGTACTAGATTCTAGAAAGACTAGTAAATACTATAATGCAGCAAAGGTCGCTGTTGAAAAGAATAAAAATTTACAAGCTATAACAAAAAGAGCATTGAAATCAGTATGATTAAGTATAAAAATTAAGACATTACAAGAGTGAACATCTAGCATAGATGATAGTATAAGAGCACAAAAACAAATCATAAATGAACAAAAACAAACTATGAATGAACTAAATCGATTAAAGAAACATATAGAAGAAATGACAGATATGATAAATAATATATGAAAATAGTCATTTATCTAGACATACCATGCTATGAGTGAAAGTAACCAAAAGATAGAAAAATGAACTCTGAACAATACAAATGAATCAATAGAAAACAAAATACATTATGAACAAATCAAAAAAGATCCTAACATAGATAGAATTTTTTCTAATAAAGAAATAGCAACACTCTTCCAAAATATAAATCCTGAAATTAGTAATCAATATGGATCACAAGCCCTACTATGATTATTGGCAGATTTTGATAAAAAAGATATAAATAGTAATTTAGTAAAACAAGAAATAATAATACTACAACAAACAAATACTTCGCAGGAATTATTGTCACTCAAACAAGAAATATTCAAAGAAGGCGCCTCTACTATAGATACAAATACCTCTACTATAGATACAAATACCTCTACTATAGATACAAATACCTCTATTATAGATAGAGATAAAAAACATACTTATAAGCAAATAAACAACCTAAAAAACATCTATGAAAATCTTACAGAACCAAAATATAAACCAAACATTTCATCTCCTAAACGGCAAAAATTCTATCAAGAAAAAAGAAATATATGAAATATAGAATCTATCCTACAAGAAAACAATATAGACCCCTATCTCTATTTTCAAATACGATATACAGCAGAGCAATATAGAAAAGAAGTTGCACAAGATAATGTTAGTTGACAAGCAGTCTCTTTTATTAACCAATTCAATACTCTCAACCAATCACTCAATATCGACTACCAAATCAGCATCCCAACCGAAAAAATGCAATTTGCAGATAAACCAAACAACCTAAGTGATGTCATTGCATCACCAACGTCAGTCCTTGCCTACCCATCCGTCAGAGAATACACAAATAAACAACCAAACATCATCAAAAAACCAACTGAAAAAATAGATATCAACCCGAAACTCCAAGAAGATATATGGAAAAATATATGATCAGAAAAGCAGGAACAAATACAAGAAACAATCAAAAAAAATTGCATAGACAACCAATTACTAACTCCAACAGACTTCACCTACAAATCGACTATAGATATCCAATCACTCCTGAAGTCCCCTGACACCATAGACGACAATACCAAAGA
>SKIU01000072.1 GCA_007116275.1 candidate division SR1 bacterium
ACTTCAGTTCCATAAAATGCATATTCAGAATCAAATGTTTCGTTTACAAGATAGGAATCTTTGCATTGTAGTATGTCGTAGCAAAATTCACAATTGGTGCTTCCTACATTATTGTCATTGAGTAGTGCTATCTTTGGTACGTCTTTTCTAAGCTGCGATATTTGCGAAAAAAATGATTGAGAATCGTCATAATCTCTCCCGTAATCTAAAGGATCTCGTTGATCAGACCACCATATGTTGTTACTGATGATTTGTTCGTGAAATATAGGATTATAGTTGGTAATAATAGGCCTACCGGTAAACGCACAGCTTCATTTAAAAAAATTTCTCTCATTTCTCCACGCTAATCTCCTTTTTTGCCTCTCCTCCGGGCATAGTGTCGGTGTTGGTATCTGAAATTTCTGTCCATTAAAAGTCGGAGAGATCTTATTATAAAAATCTAGATCAGACTGAAACACGGCAAATTTTGTTCCTGATACAGCACAGGTTTTTCGTTCAACGATGAGGTCGTTCGTTTGCTGGGAGATGTATTCGTAGACCTGTCTGTCCATGGGTGGAATAAACTAATAAAGAGCTTTTTCATAAGCCTTCTGACTATACACTTTAAACGGTGCTGATTGTGGATATACTGATATAATATCTTCTCCAGTTTTGTCGCATTTTCTTATATGCAGAGCTCTTCCCGGTCTCATTTGCATCCTTTCTTGATGCCTAAAATCAGGATGTTTTCTTGGAATAGGAATCTGGAGTTTGGTATACAATTCATATTCCGGTCCTACTATTCTATAAGGTCTCCCCGAAATGGTACATCTGATTGCTTTAGTTGTTATGTCTTTGTTTGTTTCATTATTATTATCAGGAAGGTCATCTGCTATAAGCATACTAATCCCATCTGGGATATTTATTTCTTCCTCTCTGGTTCTCCGTTTGATCGGTATTTTATCTTCACCTCCTAGATCCAACATAGCATCGGAGACAAATTTTTCAGGATCTAGAACAGTCACTGTACCACGTCATTCTTTGTTGATGATATCGATCTTATCCCCCGAAATTACTGTGTGAATAGGGTAGTATTCGTTTGCTATCGTATCATTATAAGGATGTAGAGAGAGAGGAGAAGGAAAATATGTTCCTCGTTGTTTAGTCGCTATCAGCTGATCAAAAATAATTCCAAGAGTCTTATAATATTCTTCTTTCGTATATTGTTTATTAAATATACAATACTGTTTATTATTCAACCCGACACACCCAAACAAATCACTAGAATTATTACATAACTGACAGTAGTATACATGATGTGAATGATGTGTGGCAACATTGCAGATGCTATTTTTGAGCTCTAGTGTACTCATTAACTGATAGCTAGATTCTGGATGATAGAGAGAGTAGTTAAGATCAAGGCAATTTTTAGCATGTAAGACATCGTGGAGATAACTGCTATCTTCTATCTCTGAAACATTGAAAGCGAATAATGCGTTTTTCGTATCTTTCATGTCATTACCGATACTTTTTTCTGTGTTTATTTTAAATAAAGCAGGGTAGATGAATTCTTTTCTTCTGGCATGAAAAGTTTCTAATCATTGTTGATATCCTGTATGGCTCCCATTGGTGATTGAAGAAATAGTTTCCTGTCGTTCTTCTTTACTCACTTGTTTGTTGAATATACAATATTGTTGATTTCTGAGATTGTTACACCAAAGACAATGCGAGCAGTTCTTGAGATCGAAAGAAAAGTGACAATCGTGACATTCTTCCAAGTATTGGCAATATACTATCTTGCTTGATTGGTAGCAGCTGATAGATTCATAACAATATTCAGAGTTATAGACGAAAGTGCAATCTGCACATTTTTTGGAATACTTTGTAAACAAACAATAATAACAATCTTCATTATTTTCACCTGCAATATCCATATAGCAGTTTTTGCAATAGCCACAATAGTTACAGTAATCGCTGTTTGTATTTCCTACGCCATCAACATTGAGACGAGGTACCTCTTGGGTCAATGTATTGAGTGTCTCCCAAACATCATCTCAAGAGGTAAATGACTTACCAAAAGAAAGTGGATCTCGAAAATCCTGATACCAGGCATTGACTTCATATACTTTGGCTGGACACCCAGGATAATATATAGAAACTATCTGTCTGCCATCATGATCACTTACTCATTTATAGAAAACTCTATCATTTCTAAATAACATTCTTTGGATATTCCTTGCATCAGGCGATTGATCAGGCGTCGATAATTGATGTGTCTTCCCGTCAATAATAGGTGCATATGATTGTAAGAGTTTTGATTCTGATGTAAAAATAGGAAATTGTTCTCCTGTCCAACGACAGGTGCGTCGTTCCACAATAGGATCGCTGGTTTGTTGAGAGATGTATTCATAAACTTTCTTGTCCATATAATTAATAGTTAGGGATAGATGATATATTATTTTCTCAACTGCAATCTGTCTAGATGTCTCTGATCAGGATGCTTACGTGGCAGAGGGATATTGTGTTTACGATAGAACGCGAGCTCCTGAGCTTGGATACGGAATATTTTACCAGTCACTTCACAAGCGATGGCGTATTGAAGTATATCATCTTGGACTTCGTGGATAGTTGATGGAAGATCAGATCATGAAATAACTTTGTCTGAAATAGGTTTTGGCGATTGGTAATCAGATCGATTATAACCAAAACTTTCAAGCTCTCATTTTTGTAATGGAAACTGTTCCATTGCTACAGTTTCATTATATCAAAATGGACTCAGACTCGGGTGTAAGAATTCTCCCCGTTCTCAAGTATCTTGCATATGTGCAACAATTTTTTTTATAATTTTTTCATATTCTTCTCTGCTGTATTGTTTGTTGAGGATACAATATGATTTATTACGGAGACCGTCACAACCAAAGCAATTATTGCAGTCACTAAGGTTAAGTGAGTATAAGCAATTGTTACAATTGTATACAAATCATGAGAATACATTAAATTTAGATGTCAAAGCACTCATGATTTCTAAGCTCATTTCATTTTCTATATATATATTTGTACAGTCATAAAGATATTTTCCATCGACCACTATTTGACTGTAATGTATGTTTTCTCATCTTTCTATATCAAATCCATCATGTATATCTTTTGAATGGTTAATATATTTTCAGAAAACATTTTCGTTATTATGTCATTCATATACTTTATGATCACTTTTTTTAACAAGACTAGATAAGAAAGATAGATGGTGTTCTTCTTTCATTGTCAAAAATTTTTGTAAATATTCTTCTTTTGAATATTGAATATTGTTAATACAGTATTTTTGATTATATAGATCATAACATTGGTAACAAAAACTACATCATGTAAGATTGTAACATTCTATACAATCAGAACAATCTTTGCAATTTAATAAATATTTGCAATTAAAACAGTTATGGCAATTTACGCTATTATAAATATGAGAACAATTATAAATAAATGATCAATCCACTACATTATTGGAGTCTTGTAAAAGATTTCAATAATAACACTTCTCTGAATTTTCTGAAGCTGATATAAGATAACAATCTTTACAGTATCAACATATACTAGTATAATCACAATTTTCGTTATATTCTGAAACCAATCATTTTTTAGGTACTACCAATAGTAACTCCTTAAAATTTTCTGTAAATGTCTTAGAAAAATCAAACTCTCTGCCGTAGTCCATCGGATCTCGTGCGTCAGATCATCGCATTTTTTGATCGTAGACCTTATAAGGTTTGTCTGGTGAGTATATGGAAATAATTTGTTTTCCGCTTGCATCACAGGTGCGACGATAAAGATTCCTTTCATTACGAAATGCTAA
>SKIU01000024.1 GCA_007116275.1 candidate division SR1 bacterium
ACTACAATGTGTGTTTTTTTTGCAAAATCACAACCATTTGCGTATAATTAAGGCAACAACAGAGATATTTTATATCTTCCATCACTACATTCACATGAAACGAACAAAGATCATTATAGCAACGATACTTGTAGCTTGTAGCTTGCATCTTACATCTACTCACGCCCAAATACCAGACACATACAAACCAAATGCAAACATACAAGAAAAATATGACAAGATAGTCAATGAAATTTTTGTCGAAATACAATCCAAATCACAGATAGGACAACAGATATCTACTACCGTTTTTGCAGAACTCAACACATTGTTTGATCAAATAATCCCCAATCTACCCAATACATACTCATTTAACATCATCTATCAACAGTGTTTAAGTTTAAGTCAAACATTATCGACAAACTACAACCTTAACAATCTAGCAAGTTTTATGGATAATTGTTACAAACCATTTATCAGAACAGTAGATGAAATAAACAAAGATTATACTATCAAAGCAAATGGATCCATATGACCAACAACAGGTCCTGCTCCTTTATCAGTGACACTAGATGCCAGAGCAAGTATTGATCCATCCAACCAAACCATCCCATCAGACAATTTCTTCTGGTATTATAGAGATACATCAGGAGTTGATAGAACTATTGGAAGATGAAATGTACTCAATTATACATTTGAAGAACCAGGAAATTATACCGTACATTTGACCGTAAGAAGCTCAAACCAAACCAATCAATGAATACTTGATGGAAGTCAAATGTTTAGTGTAGACGTAGCACCAAGAGCTGCAAATATAGTTACTTTTGCCAATGGAAAAAGATTATCAACTACCGAAAGAGTAAAATTTTGACTCCAAGAAGGACAAAGAGGAATAGTATTAGACTGATCAGCAACAACAGCAAGAGGATGAAGAACACTTACCAATCATAGACGAGACATACAATGACCAAACAATTTCACTGCCACCAGACAATGACAATGAGTACCATGAACATTAAGGTCTGTTTTCCCTGACCAATGAGAGTATAGGATCACACTGACAGTATTTGACAACCAAAACAACCAACTTGCACAAACATTTTCATTAGCAATATCAGACCCCGTAGCTCTCATCAAACAAAATCCTGAAGTAGGAAACACTTCAGTAGAGTTCTCATTTGATGGATCTACATCATATTCGATCGCATCACGTCTAAGACTATTTACACGAGATATATTTGACAACCAAGGAAATAGATTAGATACCTACCAATGAAAAAGCATAAAAAGACAATTCACTAGACCAGGAAACTATACAATCAACTTAAATATTGTAGATGAACAGTGACAAGAAAATAGAGAAACAAGACAAATACTAGTAGAATCCACACCTCCAGTAGCACAATTTCTCTCGACACCAACACCAGAACTCCTCTATCCATCAGAGTATGTATTGGATGCAAGTGTCAGTAGTGATATAGATGTAGACAATGGTTTTGATGAATTAACATACGAGCGATCATTTTCTCACCCAGACACAGAGATTATAGAATCCATAAATAATGGAGAAAAAGTTCGTATCCAATTCAATCAAATAGGACAACACACAGTGACACTAGCCGTCACTGATCAATATGGTAAAAAAAGCACCATAAGCAAAGAATTTAATGTCCAATCAACACTAAGACCACAAATACTAGCAAACCCGAGAACAGCAGCACGATGAGATCAAATAACATTTGTTGTACAAAGCAATAAAAATGTATTATGATATGAACGAGATTTTGGTGATGGAAACAAAAGAACCGTACAAGAACGCAATACTACACATATCTATCAACAAGTCTGAGTATATAATGTAAAACTAAAAGTAAGTAATGGTACTGAAGAAAATGAAGTAACAAGTCAGGTATTTGTTGGAGAAAAAGACAGTCCTATACCAGGATACAATGTAGAAAACCCAAACAACAACATCACCTTTATACAAAACGATGTATGTGTAGATGAAAATGATGAGATACCGGCATATAGGGTAGATAGATATCAACAAATAAGAATAAACGCAAATGAATCTGTCAATGTTTGATGAGAAAAAAGATGACTTAAGATGTTTTTTCAACCAAGAAATGATCAAATATTTAGTGCTCAATGATGAAATTTTTTGTATAGATTTAACGAATTATGATGTCAATTTGTTAGTCTGACTGTAGAAGATGAATTGGTTGGAAAAAGAAGTGCGGTAAAAGTACGATTCAATGTTGTCAACGCATTACCAACCATAGACAACATTGTCTTATCTTATCCACAGTTTGGAAATAGTTATGGAATATGATTTCAAGAAGCATCAGCACAACCACAAGAGATATTTATTACCGATTTTGATCCTCTAATCGTAAGGGTTTCAGCAATCAATCCTATAGATAATGATGGTAATATAGCATATTTCCAACGATATTATTACGAAAAAGATAATCCATCAAGAATACTAGCAACTAAAATATCCCCTGGTGATATACCAAGCACATTTTTCTCAATCCCCAAAACACCAGGAGAATTTATGTTTGGAGTAAAGATAGTAGACAATGATTGATGAGAACAACGTAGTGAAGATATTATAGGAAATGGACCAGTAGTATTTTTTCCACCAGATACAAATAGACCAGATATACCTATAGTTACCTTAAAGGTCGATAAAACAACAGTAAATATTGGTGAAGAAGTAACATTTGATGTAATAGGAAGAATACTTTCAGATAGATCTGATTTTGAACAAGAAAGAGTTATTCAGATAGATTTTAATGGAGACGGAGAATATGACATTACGACAAAAAAAGATCGTATAACATACACCTATACAAAACCAAATGAATCATGATTTACACCAAGGGCATCTATAGTATATAGATGATATAGATGAGTGGCACAAGGAGAAAATATTATAGTAAGAAATGCACTAAGACCAAGGTTATTATTTAGCAATGCTGACACATTAGTTTTGGTAAGAGATGTATCACTATGAGATATTAGCTGACAAAGAATATGTATGGATAGTAGATTTTGTGAAGATGAAACCTATGTGCGTACAGAACAAGATCTGTGATTTACCTTCAACTATCCAGAACCAGGAAGATATGTAGTAAGTATGGATGTCTTTGACCAGAACGCAAACAACGCAACACAACGCCGACCCATAACACTGGAAGAAAATAGCAATACAATAAATATATTATCTATACCAGAAGCTGATACTATAAATGATGTTCCTGAAATATTTGTAGGAAAAAACCTTGATAATGCAGTATTATTCTACATCAAATACAACAATCCAAATGGTGTATGTTATGTAGATGTAGATATAAGTATTGATACAACAAATGAATGAAATCCAGCACAAAATAAAGATTTTCTTTGTAATCAAATACACTTACATGAATATGGAACACAATACCAAAGCCGTACAGGAAGAGTATATTATGAAGAAGATGGAAACCTACAAACACAAGATTTTGTTGTATCATTCTTAGATTTTGAATTAAAAGTAGATGAAAAATCACAACAAATAACAAGATATGTTGATCAAATATTAAATACAATAGACCCAGAAGCCGCCAACAACCAATACCTTATAGACCAACTAAATGCACTCAAAGAAAGTGTTATAGACCAAAATGACGTAAGAGCTATAATAGTATCCATCAATGATACTATACAAAATCAAGATCTTGTCTTATCAGAAAATGAAAAGGTAAATATCAATAATATAATCAATAGCTTTGAAGATAGA
>SKIU01000026.1 GCA_007116275.1 candidate division SR1 bacterium
GAAATGATTTTCTAAGACATATACTCAAGACAAGAGTACTTACATTTGTTACTGATATAACAAGATATGAGAGTGGAATGGATGATATTCCTATGTTATTTAACGAGCTCAAACAGTATGTAGAAGAAAAATTTGTCAAAACAGACTATTTTGGTGACCCTATACATGATGTTGTCGTTCGTATCGAACAAGATCATGATCATGAGCTATTGTATTTTGTGATGGAAGCAACACAAAATGGAGAGAAGAGAGTTATGATGAAAAAAATTATCCAATTTGTCATCAATAAGCAAGATCTAATCAGTGATGATGAAATCGAGAGAGAATACCTGCATACGATGCGAAAAACAATCCAAACCTATTACCAAGAAACTTTTGATACTTCTCCAACTGACAATATACTTTTTCATAGTACACATATCGTGTCATCAGCGACACATCATGGGATAGATGCTCGAAAAAAATCACTCGCTCATTATATGACACTATTACCAACCATACAGTTGTATGAACAGATAGTAATACGTGAAGAATATGATGACGCACCATTAGTAACCGACATTACAGAACAAGAAGAAAAGGTACTGGAAGAAGGTGGCTATCTTGAAGACCAAGATCTTGATTATAAACATATCCGATATATTCAAGATCCAGCGATCAGTAAACTCGTATTTACACTCATGCGAGGAAATGATGAGGCAGAAATGCGATTTTGGAAAACACTTAGTGAAAGAGGAGCAGTAGACGCTCTAACTGGAGCCTGAATTCGTAGAGGAGATATATTGAAAGTAAGAAGTTATTATGAATGAGTAGAGGATAAATATATTGTATTTTAGTTTATTTATAATATCCATGACATCTATCTTTACCAAAATTATCAACGGAGAAATCCCTAGTTTCAAGATCTACGAGGATGAACATACATTTGCATTTCTTGATATTCGTCCTGTCCAACCATGACATACACTTGTTGTTCCCAAGATTGAAGTAGATTATTTCACTGACGTTCCAGAACCATACTATAGCGCAGTATTTCAAACTGCACAGAAAATAGCACCAGCGATCCAAAAAGCGACAGGTTGCAAGAGAATCTGCACGACAATAATCGGCTATGAAGTCCCACATTTTCATTATCATCTAGTACCAACAAACAGTATGGATGACATGCGTACATCACCACAGGAGGTATCTATGGATAAACTGACACAGATGCATAAATTAATTATGCAGTATATGTAACATCTATATTTCCTTGCAAAATATATCAAGATATATATAAACACATCTAGCACGTATTTTTATTTGATGAAAAAATTTTCACGATGCCAAAGAGAAAGACAGAGAACGCTACTATCGAAGTGATTTTATTGGAGGCTAATAAGCACTTAGGAGAAAAATATGAGAAAGTAAGAGTAAAACCTATTTTTGCGAGAAATGTATTGTTACCAAAAAATACAGCAGTCCTTGCAACACCAATGAACATCAATAACTACAAGCAGAAAATGGAAGCTGCACAAAAAGAGATCGAGAAAAAAGCAAGTAGCATGAAAGATTTGTTTACAAAGATACAAGCAAATGACGGATTAGTTTTTACTGTTAAAGTAAACAAAGAAGGAAGTCTGTATGCTAAGATCGATGAAAACGATATCGCTAAAAAGATAGCAGAGGAGTACAAGATGAACATAGAACCATATTTGTTCAAGATGAAAAAGAAAGTATCAGAAATAGGAGACTATAACGTAACATTCATCTACAAAGAATACAAAACTGACATACCTGTTAAAGTAGAAGCTGAAGCTCCAGTAAAAGTAAAGAAGGAAGAGCCAAAAGTAGAAGAAACAGAAGACAAAGCTGAGGAAAAAGTTGCAGAAGAAAGTGCTGAATAATTAAAAGATATATAAGACAAAAAATCCCTCCGAAGTGGGGGATTTTTTTGTAATGCAAGAACCGTAGTGATAGTAGGTTGATAGCAGCAATATATATTCCACTACTGTTGCATGATGTATTGTGTTTATTCGTCTATGCGGTCTGCAGGATAATGTGTTGGACTTTCTGGTCCATTGTCTTTTACTTGTTTTTTTGTCATACGAAAAAACTTATCGTATTGACTTGATGTATCCACAAAGTGTTTTGCAGATGGACGAAAAACTGTAAATCACTTTTTAGATAATATGCTCTTAAGTTTATGAAAAAGACTCATTGCATCAAATGAGCTTTTTCAATCAATGAGCATCTTTATAGCAGCTTCTCCTTCATTATCTTTGTATACATCAATTTTTTCTTCTGTGACTTGTGTTTTTGCTAACTGTATAAATACTTGCTCCAATGTATCTGCGCACTGTTGTATTTTTATTTCTTCTTTTTCTTTTTCACTAAGAAAAATTACATCTTTTCAGATTTTAGTATTGATATCGTGTGCGCTTCACAATATACGAACTAATTCTCAGTTTCTTCTTCATGTTAACATATATTGGTCCTCATCTCACTTTTGTTGTAAATGAGCGTATTGTAAATCTGTATCTGCTCATACTCATATTGTTTGTCGTTTGCTCATGATAATAAATAAAAAAATAAATATATTTTTATATCTCCGATATTATTAGTTATGTGTCTTCATTCTTGCTTTCTTTTCCTCAGCAGGTAGATTGTTTCGATTCTGGCCAGCGTATTTGAGAGCTAGTTCATCAGGTAGACCACCTCAAGGTCCATTAAATAGATCAAAGAGCTCTTTGATATGTGGTTTTTTTTCCATGCCCTTATGCATACCGACTCTTGCTATAGCCGCTGATGGAGTGAATGCATGATTATTCATGGCTTTATAAGCGATAGTTTGATATTTTGGGTCAAGATCATTTATTTCCTTTAATGCCTTTGATTCCTGTAAGATATTAGACAGAGTTCTTGTTCAATCTTTCATATAATACTGAGCAAATATCTCGTATGTTTCTGGTAGATTATTGATTTCAGTCATAGCATCGATATCCTCTTGTATTCTTTTAGGCAGAAATTTCTCCCACTTATCTTTGTATGTATCAGGAATAGAGTTGACGGTATCTTTGTGCTCATCAGATAGATTTTTGAGATACGTTACAACTTCTTGTGGATATCAGGGAGTAGATTTGGGTGATAGCATGATCGTGAGGCTTAAAACATAAAATATATTTTTGATATTATAATGATTTTTTATTATTTGTCAAGTAAGTGGTAAAAAAATGCTCTCTTGTATAAGAAATAGGATTGTGTATAGTGTAAAATATAAAAGTGTAAACTAATAAAATAAGTAAAACTACTGCCTCCTAAAATATTGTAATATTTATTCCACCATATAGCTTTCATGCCTTTCAAACTCCAATCATCATACAAGCCAGCCGGTGACCAGCCACAAGCAATCAAAAAGATACTCAAAACATTTGCCGATGGAGAAAAAGCATCTACCTTACTTGGAGCGACAGGTACAGGTAAAACGTTTACCATGGCAAATATTATTCAAGATATACAAAAACCTACCCTTATTATTTCTCATAATAAAACTCTTGCAGCACAATTAGCGACCGAATTTAAGCACTTCTTTCCAGAAAATGCCGTCCATTATTTCGTATCTTATTTCGACTACTATCAGCCAGAAAGCTATCTTCCAGACCAATGAGTCTACATAGAAAAAGAAGCAACTATCAACGAAGAAATCCAGATGTACAGACTTGCTACGATGGCATCATTGCTCAGTAGAGATGACGTAATTGTCGTTGCATCGGCATC
>SKIU01000004.1 GCA_007116275.1 candidate division SR1 bacterium
TATCCACAAAACTATTGCTCAGGTTATCAAAAACAATAGGCTCATATCCTGCTTCTAGCAGTGATACAACCGTATGTGAACCGATAAATCACAATCATCCAGTGACGAGAATTTGTTTCATGATTATCCCAAAAATAAATCACTATAGTAGTAATCATTATACCCCCAAATACAAACAAAAAGCCCTGACTTGCTGTCAGGACTCTTTGTGAATATATACTTGATTATATGTTATTATTCCACTTCTAGATCTCTATGTCATTCTTTCAGGTAGACCGTTTTTCTATGAAACATGATATGCAATAATTCTTTGATAAGTGGTGTGGCTAAGAATAAGATCAATAAGATATTGATGATCATCATCGATCCAAATCCTTTGAAGATGTTGATTCCAAGCGTAAACAAGAGCAGTGCAATCAAACCAGTACTCAAGTTACCATCTCTAATCGCAGATCGACTTCTTTCGTATCCGTTGTCGATAGCAGAACCGATAGATTTTCCTTGTCTCAGTTCTTCACGAGTTCTTTCATAGATCAGGATGTTGGCATCTACTCACATACCGATAGAGAGAATAATCGCTGCCATCGCACTCAATGATATAGCATAATCGATAAGTTTAACTAAGGCTAATAATGCCAATAAAAATACAGCCAAAGTTGCTAAGGTAACGAATGCTTTTCTCTTTCCGTACATATACCACACAAGAATGATAATCAATATAATACCTATAACACCAGCAATCAATGCTCATTGTAATGCAGCCTCTCCTAGTGTCGCACTAATCTTTTCTTCTTGTCTCAAAAGCAACGGAGCAGGTAGCGCTCATTCATTCAAGTCTTCAGCTAAAGCTCTTGCTGATTGCCCATCAAATTGTCCATCAATCTGTGCAGTTCATCCACAGATTTTATCTTGAATAACAGGAGCAGTTACCAGTTCACCACCAACAAATATTGCCATTTGCTGACCAATAATTTGCTCGGTTATATTACAAAATATATCTCTTCCTACATCATCAAATTCGATCAAAACAACAGGTTGTCCAAGCTGTGAAGCTCCTACACTTGCCATCTTGAAATATGCACCATTGAGGACTCTATTTTCATTATCAGTAGCTGTTATCCATGATTGTTTGTTTTGGATAAATACATCTTCGATAGTATAGAGTGTTGTTTCAGTAAGTGCTTGTTCAAAATCTGTCCATACAGCAGCTGACATAGGCACTTCAAGATAAGAGAATAGCTGTTCTTCAGGTGTCTTAACCGCACGATTGTACACCACATAGGTAGCATCCAATCATTCTATAGTGACCATCTCTTCAGTTGTATCGGTGAATCATGGGATAAATTGTGATATTGTATCAGACTCTATCCAGTCATTATATATCTCTACCACATTTTCATCATTAGGAAGATTACCACCTTGTATACTAGATTCCACTTGTTCTATAAGTGCTTGTATACGGTTTTCTTCAGCTTCAATGACCTCTTGTTCTTGTCCAAGCATACTTTCTTTTGCAATCGCAACGATACGAGCATCATAGGCATATGCACCAGGAGCTATTTCTTCAGCAGCATAAGTAAGTTGTCCGTTTGTGTATGTATATGTTCATAGGTCTACTCATCTGTCAGTATCGATCGCACTATCATAGTCCAATCATTGTGCAATAGCTGTTTGTATAATCGTTTGATCATTGATATTTGTATTTTCTCTAGTTTCTCTATCCAATACACGGAAGAAACTAAATCATTCCAATGCTTCTGGTCATCATTCCATGCCAGCATTAGCATTGTTATTGAGCTCAAGATAGACTCCTTCAATTACTGCAGGAGTAATCTCACCTATTTCTAGGGTATTAATTAAATTAACATTGTTTTGATAAATAGTTGGTAGTTGTGCTAGTGGTACAGCGGTAAATTTATTGTACATAATATCATCACCTCATCTGTCTTGCGTCAGTGACGCAAAGTTTTCAGGGTCAGCTTTTACTTGTCCATAGATACGTTGAGCAAGCTGCCTTCTTTCTGCAATACTTTCTTCGGTAGCAGGAGCATCATTGGGAAGCTTAAATTCCAACTCTACTGTTCTTCCAATGATTTCTTTGGCTTCATCAAGGTCAGATACACCCCCGATTTCGATAACAACATAGTGTTCATTATCCATGTTTTGGATAAACGAACGATAATCACTTACCCCGAGCGCCGATATTCTTCTATCGATGTTTTTGAGTATGATATCTTCGACGTTTTGTTTGACCAAAACTAATTCAGCTGGATCAGTATATATCTGTGCATATTTACTATAATCTATCTGATAGACCAATCTCGATCATCCAGAAATATCCAATCATTTCCTAAAATCAGTTACCCCATCTATTTTGAGAGTAAGGCTTCTTTGTCCTGTTGTTTCATTGATATCTCTTCCGACAAAAAACACCAAAAAGATACTCAATAAAAATACAACAAGAAACGTAATTTTTCTGTTTGTCCACTTCATATTCACTGTATAATACAAAAAGATAAAAGAGTGTTGTGTGTAGTTATTTATTATTACGAGGCTTTGTTTTTGTTTTTTTGCGTGGTGATCATTTTTTGTTTGATGTCTCTTCCTCTTGTTCGCTGTCATCGGTTGTGAGGAATTTTTTGACTGCAACTAAGGTGACGAGAGGATTGATTAGTATCTGTATGATAGATTGGATACTGTTTTTGAGCATTTTCCCTGTCTGCATTCGGTTGTAGCTAATACGCAACCACAGTAACAATAACAACAAGAGCACCAGTATACAAACTGCTCATCCAATAAGCACAATATCTTGTGCAATCAAACGGACGATATCCCACATATATTATCTATAATATAAAATATACACGATATGTCTATACTTTTAGTAGACAAATGCAAGAAGAATAGTCAATAATAGTACAATAACAACATGCCAGTAATGTTGTATAGTATCGATTATACAATATATATGTACTTTTATAAGTTGATAATTTTTCTTTTTATGAGTTCTTGTTCATTGTGATCTATGCTTGTTTCCAGTGCTTTACGATAGTATTGCTCTGCTTGTTCTGGCATATCATAGAATGTGTAATAGTCTGCTAATGCATGAAAAAGATAAGAATCATCATAATGTATAATTAAATCATCGAGTATCTTTTTAGCTTGATCTTTGTTGTCGTTCGCAAGTGCTAATCCTGCTTTACCATAGTCACATATATCTTGATCGTCTCCATCTAATATGCTAACACACTGTTCTAAGCTAATGTAAGGTGTTTGTTTATTACGCATATACATATCCCATGGTTCTCCATGACGCATAGCTGCATAAAATGTGTGGTAAAAGTATGTATAAAAATCGTCTTTATTGATATCACTATGGCCGAGCATCTTTTGTCGTGTGCTATGTGCTTTACCAAACTCTTTTCATTGTATATAACTGAGTAGTATGTATCTATATGCATCCATAACCAATGATGGTGCAGATACTTGATTTAAATACATAATAGACTGTGAGTAATTACCTTTTCGATAATGCGCTACTCATATAAGAAAAGTATAGCGCTGTGATTGTTTTGACTCTAAATCTCTGAGTTTGATAAGATATTCGATAGCAGTATCTCGGTTCTGTGTCATAAAATGACTATGTGCAAGTATTTGATACGGAAGGATGTAGTTTTCGTTTTTGATTACTGTCTGTGTTGCTATCTTTTTTGCGATACTGTAATATCCATGTCTCATGAGTGTAAGTGATATGATAGCGTCTTGATAGTAACCAGGGATGTCTCTTTGTCTTTGTAATGTGCTAAATGTTTGTAACAATTTATCTTTAATAGTTGCATGTTTTGGACTTTGGATTTGTTGTAAAAGAATGCGTGCAGCCTCAAAGTCATTTTTCCAAAACTGTATCATAGCACTATAAAACAGATAATCATCATTACTTATCAAGCTTTTGTTTCTATATGATTCGACAAGTTCTTCGACAACTTTGATCGATCATACTTGAGAGATTCTTAGTGATGGAGAGTGAAATACTGCATAGATATGTGTATAAGGATCAATACTATCAGGAAATGTAGTCAATGCTTCTTGGATATAATCATTTGCATCCACAAATCTATGTTGTGATAAGAGAGCATTGATAAGTGCGTACAATAATTCACTGTTGGGATTGTCTGTATAGAGTTGCTCAAGGGTAGCTATGTTAGTTTGCTTTTGGATGTAATCTTCTACAAGGAGTGGCTTCTCTTCTGGCTGTTCTTGTTCCATGATCGCCAGTGATGATGTATTGTAGTCATTATTGGTAGTATTCCCTTCCTCTGAATCGGAATTGTATGTAGTTATTGTTTCTAGTGCAGCTGCTGTGTTGTGTGTGTAGAGGGCTGTTGTATCAGGATGTTTTTGTTGAAAGATGAAAATAACCCGTATAACCAGGAGTATAAAACTATATGCTTGGAGTATTCTTGCTTGTGTCATGTGTCGTGTATTTATGAAGTATATACTCCATAAGTATACGCAAAAACAGCATTTTCTGCCATTTTCGACTATCTATGCCTCAGAAAAGATTTGACAAATATATAAATTTGATATAAAAATCCCCAATTAGACATGCTAACTGGGGATGTTCGTTTTTTTTGATTAATTAATCCATTTTCTTCCGTATGTTACGAGCAAATTCTCGTACCTTTTTCATCAAAGAAAATGGTTTTTTTTCGTTATCGTGATAATGAAAGCCAAAGGCAATCATGATATGCGTATGTCCTTCTGGAGGCTCTATCACTTGGATCTGGACCCCATCAATACACTCTTTTTTGTCAAAAAGATCATATTCAGTCTTGTTCATAAGTATATGTGCGATCTCTGTTGTTACAAAAGATGGCACACTATTATGAAGTGTTCCGGGGTCTTGTATCATGCTTTGTGTTATGTAGTAAGGAATACCAAACTTTACGCCTGATTTTACCTTAACCAATAGAGGATCGAGATCCTTTGGATTATTAACAAATCCAATGATTTCATCAGCAACATTGGGAAACTTTTTTTTCAGTGTCTCCCCAAATGCTTTGTGTTGTTTTTCTTTTTTCATAATTTTTTGGGTTTTGTTTTATTAATAATGATAACTCTGCGTATGATATCTTGCCACCATCCATACAATGGTCCAAGAAATGGCAGAACTGGGATAATGATATATCCTGCTTTCCATAACACGTGCCATGAAAAGTGTCCATCCATCCACATACCAATTGTTACGCTAGTGCAAAACACAAGTGTCTGCATCGTAACAAATCCAACCATGTCTGATACCCACTTTCGCCAGCCCTCCTGCCCAAGCAGGCTTCGAAGTGTATCTATCCACCAACCTTGTGGACGACCAACAAAGCCGTTTATAGGCATAGCTGCAATGCGCGATAGTAATGATTGTTTCCAGGTCAATCCAACCAATCCGACTTCTATGACAGCTCCAATAATTATACTAAAGCTAATCATCGCTAGTACATCGGCAACTAGCTTTGTTGTGTTTGTTGTTGTTTTCATGATTTTTTGGTTTTTGTTATGGATAGATTTTACAATATTATTGTATGTAATCAATCTGTATACGCAAAAATCTGTTGTTCAAAATTACAACAGATGTATTAAATAGAGGAATGATATTTGTTCTATATTAGAATTATTTGTGTATAGAGTTGTCTATTTTTTAGACAAAGCTTGTATCATGGGTTAGAAAGGTAGATCAGATTCATTGTTTTGGGGTTTTTGAGAAGCTGCGGTCATGCGTTCTTGTAGGTCATCTTCTCGTCACAAAAGTTTTATCAATATAGATCGATTATTGTAAATACTGTCATCCTTTTTGACGATATTTTTGTAGTCAGACAAAAACTCTTCTTTTAGATTTTTCTGTTCACAAAATTCTTTGTAAAAATTACGTATTGTTAGATTTTCTTCCAATATTTGGATCAGTGTAGCCATATCCTTACTTTGACATACAAATTTCTCACCATCTGAGACAAATATATCAAGGAGAATAGTTGATTGGTCAGCAGTAAGTAATATACGCTCGTTGGTTGTTGTATCTGTAAAAAACTTCATAGGAAGCTGTCAATAAAATCCTCAATAATATCAAAAACAGCTAAATATTTCTTTATAGATACCATTGGAGTCTTTCTTGAGTATAACGAACATTGAATCCTCGTCATGTACCTCTTTGCTAGCAATGATTTCATCAGCAAGTAATCACTGATCAGTTGTATTAGTATAGATCCTATCATATGATGCACTGAGTTCTTTGATAGTTCCATCGGCAAAAATATTACCGATAAAATATTGTTTCTCATCCTTGGAGAGGATAAAGTCTTCGCCTATTCCACTGGGACAAGCAGATAATCAGTTGGCAGGATAGATTTGTGTATATGATCAATCGCTATTTTTTTGGATGAGTCCTTGTGCAACTCAATCAAATCATCACTCTTGTAGGATGAAGGATACATTATCTGGCAATACATTACTTCCGAAAACAAAACCATCAAAATATGATTTTTCATCCTCTTGTATCTCTATAGAGGTATCTTTATATGTCTTACTATTCTTATCCCATTGTAAGATAGTATATGGGTCTCAGCTCTCCCTTTGTGCCCAGATACAGTTATTTCATAGAGGATACTTGTTATCTCATATCATATAATATACAGGTTCTACAACTTCATGAAAATGACAATCATTGATTTGTTTAAATTTTTTGATGACACCCATTTTACCGTCACGCATGCACACAGCCTCATCATTATTGAGACTGTATGATTTATCTCCAAAATCCCCGATTGCATCATAGACACAAGGCAGCATCTCCTTGATGTCAAATTTTTCATTTCGTATCCCCAAAGATGTACGAATCATTTTGATAATACCTATGCCTCCTCACTTCTTTTTCGCCCAAGCATAGTAATCATCAAGTCCATGCTTACCAAAGTCTTTGATATGATAATCAGGAAATAGATGCGTCTCTTCTTTGCCAACATGTGCTTTGAGGAGAAGTAATTCTGGTTTTCCATTGTGTGTGCGAGACACAACTGCTTCACAACTATCCAATCATCATGTACCGCGTTGTAGCACGATATCGTAAGGTTTGTGTTTATATATAGTTGTTTTTTCTTGTACTGAGATGATTTGTTCTTTTTTTCATTTTCTGACAGCAGCACATTTCCCATCATAAGAAATAATCTCATCGTATATAGGATCGATAATATAGATGTATCATGGTGGAGTAAGGCGTATGATACATGGTTTTTCTTTTTCCTTGCTTTGTATTGCATAAAATTCATTATCTCACAGACCTGGAAAATTGGTAGATATGCGTTGAAAATTTCATCATGGTTTGACACCATAAGGAACGATTTCATATCGTTGTCAGTCATCATTTTTAGCTATAACGCCCATTCAATGTTTCGATTGAGTTATCGGATATGTGTGTGTCAGGTCGGGTATTGTATCATAACTGCCTCACAATATAGGAGCTAGAGCACCTGTTTCTGTTCTCTTGTATATATTTCGTCACAAAAATTCTTTGATTCGTATGCAGTCTGGTGTTAGTCATGTTGCGCCAAAAGATCAGATCTCATAACACTCAGACACTAGATGTTCAAAAATACCATCCTTATTTCTGCTTATTATATGTATGAGATCTTTTGCTCGTTTGTATGTGCTTTTTATTGTCGCTATCGCCTCATGATCCGCAAATCATGATACGCCAAATTGTGGTATATCATCATAGATGCATGCTAATGTCTGCAAATATTCTCCCTGGCTGTTTTTTGTGATGATGCCATACTTTTTTGTCTTTCTATCTTGTACAAGGTATTCATTGTCTAGTAATGTATCAACACCATCCACTATCTCATAGTTATTGATAACATATTCAGTCCAAATATTGTTTAGATTTCTTTTTCGATACATAGTTTGGTTACCAGACGCAATATAGTCTATATCCTTTGCACCAAAAGGACCTATCTTTCTGGCTGTGACTATGTCCTCGTCTGTATATGGTAAAATCTCTTGAGAAAAACATGTATGGATACATGGTACAATCTCTTTTCGTATTCCATCTTTTTGTCTTTGTATGATCCCATATTTGTCTGCTGTTTTTACTATTGCTTCATCATCATTCAGTTGTGGAGAGTTAAACATAATAGAATGATAGCTGACATCCAGGACTCTTTCAGCGGCACCATGATCGTTGATCTGGATAATATACTGCATAGTCCTATGGTTTTCTTCTTGTGTAACTATACCATACCCTTTTCCCTTAAATGCAAATGTATTGTTTTTGTAATCACATGGTATTGTATGTTCATATCCTTGATCAAGGATATGTATGATACCATATTTTCAATTTTTTTTAACAACACAATATGCTGGTCAGAGGTTTTGTGCTTTGGCTGAAAAGTTGATATCTTCGTAATCACAGGAGACAATCTCTTTCCATATACCCTTTGTATTTTTTTTGATAATACCTTTTTGAGAATCTCTCTGGACGATGGCAGTATTATCGTTTATGAAAATTGGCTCATTTTTATATATAAGATCTAGAAGAGTTGTTATTGTATAGTCATCACTCAATGCTATGATACCATAACCATGTTCTCATTTTATAATAGATTGGTTTGATCTAAGATATGGATTGTTGCCAAAATCTGGCTTATTGTCGCATGGGAAAGTGCATATAGTTGATCGTTTTCCATTAGATCCCTGTTGTATAATGCATAGTTTACGGTTCATGTCATAGGCAAAAATCATACGATTGCCATTGGCTCGTTCCTTTGTATCTACGATGTCTGTTTCACTGAGTGTTTTTCTATAGATACAATCCAAGATTTCTATAAATGTATCTCAGTCTCTCTGTAGGAGTCCATAGAGTAATCATTTTTGTGTGACAAATACCTGCTCTCATAGCCATATAGGTGCTGGAGATATATCATCGTAGGGCAGATCCGTAATAGCTACAAATCATTCTCCATCCCATCTGATGAGTGATAGGGTATGGTTATCGTTATAGATGATTCATTCATGTGCTGGAAGTCATTGGACTCAAAATAATGGATATTTCTGTCGTTTGTATTGGATAAGGTTTGACTTGATACTTGCAAAGATAGCATGTATCTCTTGGAGTTGCTGTAGGATGCTTGGATGCATGATATCATCTCCTATATTTGTGGTGATTGTGTGGTCTTTAGTCGTGTATGTGATGGTATGTCACTGTATACTACAGCGAAGTTTTTTAATGTTATGTAAGTTTATCCTAGTAATAACATCACGATCTGGATAATCAACATCTAGATAATCTTTTGTATTGGGTAGGTGAAATGCATAAGGAAAATCATCTCTAATTTTCTGTGCATACTGCTGGGGAGAGAGGATATCTGATCATGTAAAAATGAGGTCAGTGTCGTTGATATTATTGATCTTCTGGATATCGTAGGTATCCATCAAGTATTGCAATGCATGAAAAACATATAGTTTGTCAGGATTGTCATTTGTTAAGGGTGCGTTTTTTGTATCATCAATATATCATTTTATCTGATTGATGGTTTTGTCTCAAGGTCTGTATCATATATTCCAGCGAGATTCGGTACCCTGACGAAGAGAAAAGATGTGTATATTGCCAGATTGTACCGATTTTTCAAAATCAGGGAGGCAGTTTTCCCCCATAACTTGCGCCTCTCTTTTGAGTTGCTCGATGTTGGTGAGCTCATATAGTCACCAGTTGTTGTCTCGTTGCATCACGCATGTAGGAGCGACAGTATCTAGTGTCAGATATTGTGTGTTGAGCTCAGATCTTTGCGTGTTGAGGGTGTTATGATCTGTGATCCAATCATCAATACTTCTATTGTTGATAAGTTCTTTGATTTGGTTCTCAATCTTGGTGAGTGTATCAGGATTGAGGTCTTTTTTTGCTTGTTCCAACTGCGTTTGAGTAGCTTTTGGTTGGATATTGATAAGCTGCCCAGCAGCATTTTTTTTCCATTTTGCATATTGTTTTTGTCGTTCTTTGATGAGGGAAAATGCTGCAATCTCAACTCTAGATGAGCGAAATCCGTCGATGGCATCCTTGATAGTTTCTAGTCGTGATGTATCAGATCCCAGCTGTAGTTTATTTTGGGTCATATGATATCATATTTTTTTGACGAGTTTTTCGGTTTTGAGATATGTATATCATGCTGTCTGTAGGAACTCATTGATAGTTTTATAGATCATAGTGAAATCAGCTTTTTCTTTTTCAGAAAATTGTTTTGTAATCTTGAGTGTTTGCATGATGTCATCTATATGTTGCTGTTTTTTTGGAGTAGGTTTGTTATTGCGATACTGTTGGTATTGTGTATTGATGTCATCTAACATATCCTTGATGTACTGTATAGATGTAGCGCCATTTACAGTAGGATCTAATATCTGTTGCATAAACGACAAAAAATCGGTCGCAGGAAGTTGTAAGATGCGTGAAAGTAGTGGAAGAATATAGTCATTATTTTTTTTGCTGCTTATAATACCAACCTGTTCATCATATTCCGCAATAGCTTCTTTGATGAGAAAGAGGAGCTGTTTGTAGATCTGTGGTCACAGAAGCATCATCCAGTGCTCGGAACTACGAGAGTCTACTGACAATATCGATGATATGAGGTGTTCATCTATATCATTGTATCTAATATATCCTAGATATTCTAACACACCCTTTGCCATCTCATGGATTATGACGGGAAAAATATCTCCCTGGATGGCTATATGTGTGTCATTGTCTTTATCAACAAGCTGTTCTGATCATGTGTTAATTTCTCGATTGTTTCATCAAGATCAGGATGATGGAGGAGTCTCTCGCATATACTTGAGATTATTGTAGACCATATCATAATATGCTTGATATAGGGAGGGATCGATAGAGTCAAGAGCCCTTTTATACTTTGGTTCTACTTGTGTCACATCAAAGATTCTATGTCATGCTCACATGATAAGTGCATTGATAAGAATCCTTGCCTGTTGTTCTTGCTGAACCAAGAGTTGATCGTCAGTAGAGAGTGTGGTATGTATATCCTTATGGGGATTATTAAAAGTATCGGGATTTATGACCCTTGAAGATCGTGAAATGTCCATTTTTTTGAGAATGTCTGCTACTCAGTCACCCATTTCGCTTTTAATGATTTGTTTGGCAACTCAGATGAGCTTTTTGCGTACCAGATTTCATCTTTCGTCTGTCGATCATTCAAGCTGTACTATTTTCTTATAGATATCTTTACCTCATCTAGCATTTTCATCTGTGATATGTTTGAGTTTTTCGTTTAGATGATCTTGTTCCTTATGTGCTGCGATTGCAAGGATTGATAGAAGTTCTGTTTTGTTTTGTTCAGATTGGATATATTTTTTGATAAAAGCAGGTATGAGAGAAAATGGTGTTCCATTACCGGAATCAATTGCTTGTATGATAGATGAATTTGGCTTGAGTTGTTTGTTGACCATCTGAGAGATAGTTGTAAATATTTATGCTTTGGGAGCTGGACTTTTACCTGGTTTTATGATTGGTTTTGGTATAATAAAAGGATTGGGGACTCTCTCTGGTTGAGTCTCGGGGTCTTTTGGAGGTGTTGGTTTTATGATAGGTTTTGGTTTTGTATCAGGATCTCTAAAACATATCGTATTTTTTCAGTATGCCATGAAAAACAATATTTAGACAGACAAATGTAATAACAATAAATAAATATCAAGTAAAGTCAATACATAAATATAATTTTTGAGTATTTGTATTTTTTTACCTAAACAGACTGCTTGTATATAACAAAAATCTATTGTTCAAAATTACAACAGCTTAAAAAAATATGGAAAAATATGGCTTATATATTGGTATTGTTTATATATAAAGTTGTTTGTTTTTTGAACAGAGTATTTTTTTTACTTTTTGGCTCTGATGCAACAATTTTTTATTGCCTCCGGCGTCTAACTTTTTTCATTGCCCATCCCGCAAGGGGACTACTTCGCTTCGCCTGCCAAAGGCAGACAAGCTCAGGTCGAAAGTCAGCAAAAAGCTAGTCAGACCAAACCTGCGCGTTGGTCCGACATCCTACCAGCTATAGGCTGATAAACTCAGTCAGAGTGGTCTTTCCAGCCTGCCTGACGGCAGTCAGACGCTTCACGCATGGATTGTTTACGTTGGATTGGATAGTGTTAGTCTTTTGTTATCCAGTCACACAATAACGTATTTTACTATTTCATCTGATATGCTTGCCATACAAGTCCAAAAATCTGGGTGAGACTATCGTGCAAAGATTGGCTATCGATAACAATACCAGACATTTCATCTTTGCTGTATAAAAGGATAGCTACTTTGCTATTCCCATAAATAACGATCTCATTGCGCATGGCAAACGTCGGCTGATCAACCACAATATATTCATGATTATCTTTTGTGTAGCTAAGGTAATGATCATTATCATTAGTGATAATGCTTTTTGTCTTCTTTTTTTCCTGTAACCTAACAGGTGCAAAATCATTAATCAACCATTTTTGAAACTCTGTATCGATTTCCTGTGTCCCCAAAAAAGTCAAAAATGGCGTGTCTTTGGGCATATGTTTTGCTTCATCTATGATTTGTATAAACAATGTTTTGAGTTGATCTATTCATTCATACAGCGAAATTTGCGGTTTATTACTTGCTCAGTGCATCAATCCCATAAAAGCAGGCAACTGTTCTTCCATTGTGCGATATTTTTCTTCATAGTGTGCAACAAGATTGGCCGGATCGATAACGCTAAAATGTTTGACTTTATCCTTACGTGTTTCTTGTGCATAGCCCATGACTATAAGCTCTTTGAGTGTGTTGTAACAGGTAATCCTATTGATACCTCCAATTCTTGCGATACTACTAACTGGTGCAACGCCTGCCTGTAGTGCGGCGATATAAACCTTTGCTTGTTTAGTTGAAAATCAGATAGATTCCAGTGTTTTCTCGAGCATATCTGTATGGTAAATAGCTAAATTTTTCCATTGTCTGTATGTAGCGCATTGATGTCTAGTTTCCCGAGTGTATCTACAAGTCAGTCAATAGTCTCAAATTGGATAGTATGACGAGCAGCGTCTATAAATGATGGATGATCTTTTTCAAGTCACTTTTTTATAAGGAGCAGTATCTTTTGTTTGTGTTTTTTAGCTTTTTCTAATTCTCCAAACATACCACGACTAGGATCAGGAGAGTGTATAAAACAAACAATAAAGTCTCTACTGTACATTTGTCTAAGGCAATAATCATATCTTTGTTGAATAGTTAATCATTGCTTATTAAAAAAATCTTCTAAAAATAACGAACAAAAAACATCACTAAATCAAATATCTTTCATAGTACGACGAATATTTTCCAGTATTGGAATGAGTTCATTAATATCCTCCCCAGAAAACTTAAACGACA